>JASFSK010000071.1:0-12163 GCA_050114455.1 Desulfobacterales bacterium
CGTAACCACCAGTCCTGTTAATTCATCGATAGCGTAAAGCACTTTTTCCAATTCAGTTTCAGGCTTAACATCGACACAAATGCCCCAACCATGGCTGATCACCGCACGGATGTATTCTTCAGGCCAACTGTTTTCACGCAATATTTCTTCTGTCTTTTTACAGTGTTGATCAGGGTATTGTTCATAGTCCAGATCGTGAATCAATCCGATGATGCCCCATTTCTCCTCGTCCTCGTTTCTTTGACGGGCGAAATATCGCATTACCCCCTCTACTGCCAATGCATGCTTTATCAGGCTTTCGGATTTGTTATATTTTTTCAGAAGCGCGAGGGCCTCTTCGCGGGACGGCATTTTTTTGTTCATTTTATTTCCTCCGGATGTAATTATAGACTAAGGCGAGTCGGCAATCCACTAACTGTCTGTAAATAAATGTAAAATACTTTGACATCCTATGGTATCGACTTTCCATTGTCAACACCATATCGGGTTAAGCTATTTGATTTTTCTTGATCCTTCAGGGATTGACGGTTATGGTCTGCAAATGATTATCCGCAGTTGTCAACATGACCCTAGATGTTTACAGTTTAGTTTAAGTGATGGACATCGATGACGTTAACAAAAGGAGGCGAAATGGGTAACAAAGGCCAGAGTATCGAAGAGCTGAGCAAATTTGCCATGGAGTTTATCAAACAGGCAGGTAAAAAAGCCATGCCATATTATGGAAAAGGCCGGGCACGGGTTAAATTCGACCAGGGGATGGTTACCGAGGCGGATCTTCGCATAGCGGACTATTTTCAGGAAAATCTAAATAAACGTTTTCCCGACCATCATATATTCAAATACGACGAGCTCAATGAAAACTATTCCCATGAAGGCAAACGTTATTTGTGGATTTTTGATCCCATCGAAGGCGTGGCGAATTATCAGGCCGGAATCCCAATTTGGGGGATGTCCGTGGCCTTGCTCGATAATTTCTGGCCTATTTTAGGTGTTTTTTACATGCCGGCTACGGGTGATATATTCCATGCCAGGGCCGGACAGGACGCTTTTTGGGGGAAAAAGAAAATTCGAATATCAGAAGCGCCGACCATCAATGATGAGAGTGTGCTGTTTACTTTCTCACGTTTCCATCAGTATTATCGATCGACTTTTCCGGGAAAGATACGAAATTTAGGATGTGCTTCGGCCCATATTTGCTATGTGGCCATGGGACGTGCGGACGCTGCTGTTATTGCCAATGAATCTTTTCAGGGCTTGGCCGCAGCCCGGGTGATAATTGAGGCGGCTGGAGGGAAAGTGTGTAATTTTGATGGCTGCAATTTTCATCTAAATGAATATCTGGATGGGCAAAAGATTGATGATCATTTGCTGGTCGCTGCACCTGAGAGTTTTATTCAAGTCCGAAATTGCCTTCAAGCAGGTTCTTGAGCGATCGGCCGATACCATAATAACTCTCGAATTTACGGTCCAGAATGCCTCCTAAATATTTTATTTCCTCACCTCCGTGGGGATTGGATCGTGAATGGAAAGAGGTCAACCGCAGTTTCATAATCCATATTGATCGCTATCGTTCAGAGTTGGGTTCGGTCTTTCTATCTGCCCGGGATGTTCGTAACCGCCTGAAATTGATTTCTTCTCTCCTACATGTCCTTGCCCTGGAGACCTGCCGTTTCTGTCCCGGGTCCTGTTGTCAGACTGCCAGCCCCTGGTATGATTTTCGCGATCTTCTCTTTTTGCATCTTAACTGTCTTGAAATTCCGCGATGCCAACCCGTTCGAGGTTATCTGGATACCTGTTGCTTTTTAAGCCCCGGGGGCTGCAGATTGCCACGAATTAAAAGGCCCTGGATCTGTACCTGGTACCTTTGCCCTACCCAAACAGCGAATTTAAGATTCAGAAAGCGGCCCCAATTTGAAATGTTCATTCAAACAGCGGCTGCAATTAAAAAAGGACGAGAGCAGATGGAGCTGGCTTTTATCAGGGTCATTTCATAAAACTTGCCGAATAATCAGATTTATGAGACACTTTTCTCAAATAGTAAATCATCAGTCCGCCGGAAGCGGACACGCAACCAATAATGACCGATTCCGATCTTGAAATAATACTACCCGACGATGGAACTATTCTGGTTTGTCCCAAATGCTATACAAACAATCCCGAAGGTTCCAATTTTTGTCTGAATTGCGGTTTTTCCCTGCGCAAGCCATCCAGCAGAAAGACCAAGTGGATATGGCTTCTCGCTTTGCTGATTGTAAGTCTCGCTGCCATGTTTTACAATCGTGCCCGATTATCCGACATGCGACCCACTAAATCCGTGTCTAAACCCTTACCTTCGGCGACGATAGTTCCTCACCAGGAAAGCACCAAGCCCAAAGCGTTGCCTCCGGAACCTCCGCCCCCCAAGAACGAAGAGGTATCACAGGCTGCCTCCTCGATAAAATTTCCATCTGGGGTGGTCGTCATCAAAGATATCACCGGCAGGATTATCAGCGAGGTTCCGGTGTCGATAGTGGGTGGCGGTTGGGTTGCATTGCCGAAACAGGCTTGCCTGGGTGGCGCAGAATGGACGTTAAGGATTGAGCCGGACACTGAGGTGAGCATTGTCGGCGGCATTTACAACGACTACGACAAGGTCGGGCTCTGGCGGATTTTGGAGGACTTGACCATCGATGGGCCGGAACTTTTTCCATGGTCACCAGCCGATCCATTGGTCTGGTCCCCACTAAACTCGGAAAATTCACCCGAGCCTGTAGAACTTGAAAATACCAGGGAACAGGGGTATTTTATAGAAGCACTTTTGCCGGAGGATTTTAGGGAATCAGGGATTCTGTTTCAGCAGAACCGGGCGGTGGGCTGGACTTTTGGCGATCCGGCTGTAGGCGGTTTTGTATGGAACGGCGACGAAGGAAAATATTTGAAACCTGAGATTCGGGTCGACGATTTTTATCGGATTACATTTGCCAACAGCAGAGAAGAAGAATTTACCAAAGCTCTGGCGATGGAGGCTGACTACAGTTCCATCGAACGAATTGAGGCGTTTGCCAATGGATTCAAATTTGAAACCAAACTTTCTGCCAATGAGACGCCTGCTCACCTGCGAGATGCAGAAATTATTGAAAATATACGGACACTGATCGCAGATGCATTACAATCTGGTGCAGCCCGGTCAGTTGCTAACATCTTCGACGTATCCATGCTTGTTGAAGCCGCCGATATTGGACTGCTGATGGACGTTGCTCAATCCAATGCGATCGGATACGGTTTTGCAGAGGCTGTTAATCTGGCCGAAAACGTCGCTTCCGGCCTGCCATCGCTATCTGAGAAGAATCAAATCCAACTTGAGAAATATTTGTCAGAGCTCTATCAAAATTGGATTTCCTTTCATTTCAAAAATGGCAATCTTCGGGAAGCCTGGCTCGCTTATCAAGCCGGCAGTCAGAAGATGCCGGACGATGCCGAACTACATTTAATGGGTGTTAAACTGGCTCTGGCTGAAAAGGACTGGGATCAGGCTGAGGAACTCTTGGCGATGAGAGAATATCCCTCTGATCTAAAAGACAAAGTTCGGAATCTGCAAACTCAAATTTCAGAGCTTAAAGCCCAGGAGGGAAAAATTGTAATCAATTTTTCCCCCGGCACCCGGCAAATACCGGTTAAAGCCATCCTGAACGGCAGGGCAAATCAGAAGTTTATTGTTGATACCGGCGCATCCATGGTGACAATACCGCGCTCCACCGCGGAAGAACTAGGGCTTGAGGTCGATACGAGCAATCCTGTGCGTAAGGTGTTTACAGCGGGCGGCGTTAAATACGCTCCTGAGGTCACTCTTTTTTCGATCAGCGTAGAAGGTTGGGAAGTCACTGAACTGAAAGCGCTGGTTTTGGATCTGCCCAATCAATCCGAGTGGGGATTGCTGGGAATGAACTACCTACGCCAATTTCGTATGGATATAAATACTGATGCCGGGGTACTTTTACTCGAACCGCGTTAGGCGGACAGACATTCATCATTTGATTTACTTCCGGAAATTTTAGCGTTTTCAGAATTCCTCGATAATCTTTCCTTTTTCAATGAACCCCCCAATATCGTCCCGCGTATTTACCAGCGTTTTCATTGCAGATTGCCACCGAATAAAAACCGGATCGTCCTCCCCCAGCAATTTTCCGGACTTATATAATATTTTCAAAGCGTTTTCTATGTTAGCATTCATGTCCCGAAGTATTTCTTTGCGCCGCCGATGCTTTTCCCTTTCTCTGGCAATTACCGGTAATAGTCTTTGAATGGAATATTCAACCAGTGCATCACGGGGCGCGTTAAAGCGTTTCGAAGTTTCATCCAGAGATGAAAGGGTTTTTCGGCTGATAACAAAGGTTTTTTGGATGCGGCTAATCCTATTAAAACGCTCGTATTCCACTTCCCGCGCGATCAATTTTAATGTCTGCGCATCTTCAATTAAATGATCGAATAGCGATTTTTGTTTAATTCCCAAATGGACCGCTACAATGCTCATCGCATCAATAGCTTTGGCAGAAAGCTTAAACGTCGCTCTGACCGATTGACGCCCCCTCAAATCCTCGGGCGTGGTTTGCGGTAATATGTCCTCATCTATCATTCTGCTGTCATTATCATCCTGCATATGCACATACCTTTTAAAAAGCGGTGTCGTCATTACCTGAATAATAGAAAACTAAAAGTAATACATCTGATTCTGTTGCTACCATAGTCATTAAAAAAAGTAAATCCATAAATATCCGTTTCTTGAATTTGGCAGCCTGCGGTCAATTTTATCCGCGGCGGCAACTCGATACCGCTGGTTTGAAGGCGTTCCATCGTTTGCGAACGGATTTGAAAACAGAAATAATGCCTAAAGTATACTCGATGATATGCCGAATCTATAATTCCAATTGTACCGTTCCTGGATTCTTCCCAAAATGTTCTTTAAACTAAGAATTTGGACGTGTGGGAATGGCAAAAAGTTAAACCTAATTGGGGGTTGATTTGGCAAAAATTGATGTACTGCTCGATGTTATGATTCAGCACCAAGCTTCGGATTTGCATATTTCCGCTGGCACTCCCCCCATGTTGCGGATAGACGGTGAGCTGCAGCGGACCAAGTATCACGATCTTTCCTCGGAAGAGGTCGAAATCCTATTGTTTGAATTGATGGATGATGAACAACTGAAACTTCTCAAAGAGAAAATGGATATTGATTTTGCATATGAAATCGAGGGGGCAGCTCGATTCAGAGTCAATGTATTCATGGAAAGAAACGGATTTGGCGGAGCCTTCCGGCTTATTCCGACCAAAATCAACACCATCAGAGAACTGATGTTGCCGGAATCTGTTCAAACCCTCGCCAGCGTTCCCAATGGGCTGGTGTTGGTAACGGGGCCTACTGGCTCGGGCAAATCGACCACTTTGGCGGCAATGATCAATCTTATAAACAAAGAAAAAAATTATCATATCATCACACTTGAGGATCCAATTGAGTTTATACATTCGAAAGGAAAGTGCCTTATTCATCAAAGGCAACTCGGCTTTCATGTGAAAAGCTTTGCCTCCGGATTGCGTGCCGCTTTAAGGGAGGATCCGGATGTTATTCTTGTGGGGGAAATGAGAGATTTTGAGACCATACAGCTCGGGTTAACGGCTGCAGAAACCGGCTTGCTCGTATTGGGAACACTTCATACATGCAGTGCGGCGCAAACCATCGATCGTATTATCGACGTCTTTCCGACTGCCCAGCAACCCCAAATAAGGACTATGCTTTCAGAGTCTCTGCGCGGTGTGATTGCCCAGTTGCTGTTGCGTAAAGCCGATGGAAAGGGAAGAATCGCCGCTGTCGAAGTAATGATCTCAAATCAAGCCATCAAGAATCTTATCCGAGAAGAAAAAACATACCAGATTATCTCGGTAATGCAGACCGGAAAAGCTCAGGGTATGCAGACCATGGGAAATCACATGAAATATCTGGTTGAAAAGGAACTGGTGACGGAAGCAGAAGCGGAGGCTTACCTGAAAGAAATAGAGTAGTCTTATTCGAGAAAACGCCCTTATTTGGCGTGGATAGTGGCTGTAACTGAAAATACTAACATTCGCCGTTTTTCTGCATACGACCTGGCAACCACACACGATTTATAACGTATATATCATGCAAGAAAACTCAAAACTTAAAGACTATCTGCTTAATAACGGGACTTTGTCAGAGGAGGAATTCCTGCAAGCGGAAGATTATGCACTCACCCGTAGTATATCACTTGAACAATCCCTAATTTTTTTAAACTTGCTAAGCTTTTCAGCCTTGGGACACGCACTGGCTGAAATTGCCAATATGGTTTATCATCCGCTTCTTAATTCTGCTCCTTCAGATTCCGCCATATCCCATCTACCGCTGAAGTTTGCAGATCAGTGGAAGATATTCCCGATCAGCTATGATTCGGAAAAAGCCTTGCTGACTCTGGCTTGCACTGCACCGGATAACGAGATTCTGAGTAGCAAACTGAAAGCCGTATTGCCACCGACCACGCAATTGGATTTCACCATTGCGACCGGTAGTGAGATCGAAAGAGCTATAGATGTTTATTACAGAGGTAAGTCGTTTAAGCAGAACATTGCATTGGATTTACCGCAGGACTTTAAAATTCTCATACCCGCCAAGGATTCGGAGGCGTCCCTCTCCCTCGAGGCGATGCGGACCAAAGAAACTAGGGTAATTCTTATTGAGCCCGATGTTAAACGTGCGGGCGCATTTAAGACGATCCTCAAAGGAGAAGGATACACAAACGTCGAATGGATTGCATCACCCGGAGAACTTCCCAAAGTTTTGCGAGATCAATCCGTTGACCGCTTGCTGATCAATGGACAAAGCTATCCTGCTATGGGATCCTGGATGAGCACAATACCCGAATCAATCGAGCTTCCCCGGGCATCCTATTATAACCCGACGGTGCTGGTGGAAGGACAAGGTTTTCCCTATCCTGCAATGAGTGAATCATTGATCGGAATGGCAGCCGCTTTTGTCCGGAAAAATTTTGAGCAAACGCCCCATTATATTCAGGAAGTATTAGCTAGAGTAAGATATTGCAAATTGCTGGCCCTTAAACTTGATCTCTTCCAGACCCAAATGGACGGTGTTGTATTGGCAGCATGGCTGTCCGCATTTGAAAAGGAACCTGATCTTTTAAAATTAATTGAGACACCATTCAAACTCGGAGAGATTTTTTGTCCCCAGCGTCGAAAAAAAAAAGAAGCAATTCGCATAGAAGCTGCAATTCTTAAACTAGTGATCCATTATCAGTCTCTTAAAAGAAGTAATCCCCGAGTTTATGAAGACTTGGATCGACTGCGCGGGATTTTAATCAAAGGTCTTCCCTCATCGGGATGTGAACCGTATTTAGAAGTCTTTCTGAATCTAGTTAAAAATGAGGAATTCCTTAAAGGTATTGATAAACCGGCAGGCCGCATTCTCATTGTGGACCCATCCCAGTCTCCAACATCTCCGTCGGTGATACGTCTAAACAATGATGGTTTTGAAATAAATGTTGTCCCCGATGGTAAGAAAGCTTTAAAACAAATTGCTGAGCATAAATATGACCTAATTATATCTGAAGCAAAATTGCCGGACACGGATGGGCTGAAATTTTGTCGTTTGATAAAATCTAATCAATCTACAGTAAATATCCCATTCTTCATTTTCACAGAAGAAGATGACAACCGGCTTCCGGTCGAAAGCCTTGAAGCCGGTGCAGATGATTTCATAAAAAAGCCCGGCGAGTTGGAGATTCTCTCCTTAAAAGTGAGAAAGGTAATTGAAAAAGCGAGCTCCCAGGATACAAATGGAGGCGTAAGCGGGTCGCTGAGTGAAATGAGTCCCACTGATTTCATCCAAAGTCTTTCTGCCGGCGAAAAAAGCGTGAGAATAACCATCGCAAACGAAACTGAGAGCGGCCAAATTTATATCGAAAAAGGGAATATCATCCACGCTCAAACCGGAGATATCGAGGGTGATAAAGCTTTTTATAAAATTGTCGTATGGGAAGAAGGCCGATTTCAGATTCTTCCATGGTCAACATTTCCATCTTCAACCATCCAAGGCAATACGCTGTCCCTTCTGCTGGAAGCATCGCGTTTAGCAGACGAGGCTATGGGAATAGATGATGATGAGACTTAGACCCATGTATGTTTGAATCAGATCAAATGGCCAATGTAATGAAAGCTCGTTAAGTTCCGGATATTCGCGGTAAAATAGGAGCGAAAATTGAACCTAAAATTAAATACCCAAAAAAGGCAGGCAGAAATCAAATTTTGCGACGGTCATTCCATCTGCGGCAATTTTTTCATATCTCCTTTTTCAAAGGGTTCCCCCAGTGGCGAAAATGCCCTTGAACTTCTCAATGACAGCCGGTCCTATCTCCCATTCGAAATAGCCGAGAGTGAACTTTCTTTTTTGCGAAAGGATTTAATTATGACGGTCAGGATGACCGTCAGCGAGATACCGAAAGAGTTACCCTATCTTAGACCGGTCTCCGCCAAAATTTATTTATTATCCGGTGACATTTTTGAAGGGCAGGTCTACATCGATCTTCCCAAGTCCCACACCCGTCTTTCCGATTTTCTTAATTTCAGCCAGCAGTTTATTTTTATCAATATAGATGAGCAGGACGTTTTGATAAATACAGCCTTTGTTAAAATGGTCAAATCCGTTTTGTAATCCGCTTTTTCTTAGTGCTCATCCCATTCAACCCTACGCACAACGTGAACACCGGCGGCCGACATCTGCCCTATTGCAGATTCGGCGGCAGAGAAAC
Organism: Desulfobacterales bacterium; assembly: GCA_050114455.1. Lineage (GTDB taxonomy): Bacteria > Desulfobacterota > Desulfobacteria > Desulfobacterales > JAFDCJ01 > JAFDCJ01. The sequence continues at coordinate 8,808 of JASFSK010000071.1, forward strand.
CCTTTAACCGAAATCTGACTCAAATCATAGTATAAACTCAGGAATTTAAGTCTTGACAATGGATTTGAGAAGTTGATATTTCGGTCAGATTGCATTCTGAAGTCCCCACCGGCAACCAGTTAGCTGGCATTTTTATCGGTAAATACTTAGTGACCCTTACCAAATCTGCGAAATGGGAGGAATACCATAATGTCGGAACAAGATTTGCGAAATTCACTGTATGGATCTTTTAAAAATCGCGCCATGATGTATTATCACATCTTTGATGAAATGCGAAAAGAGATCGGAGAGGAAAAGGCGACTGAAATTATAACCAAAGGCATTTACAAAAGAGGGCTTGAGATCGGCCAACAATTTGCTGACTATGGGCCTTCCGATATGAGCGGCTTAAAAGACGCGTTTCTTGAGTTTGTCCCTGATGACGGTAAAATGTTCCAACCGGAACTGCTGCGCTGCGACGCAGAGGGGATTGATATCCAGTTTCACAGGTGTCCCCTTAAAGAAGCCTGGCAGGAAGCCGGCCTCAGCGACAACGAAGTCGCCAAAATGTGCAAAATTGCTGCCCGGGTGGACAATGGAACGTTTGAGGGAGCCGGTTTTAAATTTTCGGCAGACACCTGGCGTCCGGGTGGAGACGGCTGCTGTCGTTTACATATTCGACCCGGTAAGTAATCATTTTTTTTCATTAAAATGAGTTGGGCGATCTAAGTTTAAAGGTTTCAGGTGTCAGGAAGGCGTGGTGCTAAATCCTGAAACCTTAATTTTCTGACAATAATTTGTCAGTTAAGGGCCTAATTACTCTAAAATTGAGAACGCAGGTTCTCGGGAAAGGAGACCTTCATGAAAACAGTTATGAAGATATTCGTTATTTTATCGTTGGTGTGTACGGTTGTAGCCGGGTTCACCTCCATCGGTTTGAGTGCCGAGCCCATTTATATTGCCTTGAGCGCCCCCTTGACCGGGACTTACGCTGAATACGGACAGAATTTCAAAAAAGCGATGACCCTCGGCCTCGAGTGGTTTAATGCCGATGGCGGCATCAACGGTCGTCCGATCGAATTGGTGATTGGTGACAGTAAGGGCGATCCAAAGGAATCTGCCGCTCTGGCCCAGAAATTCACCTCGGATAAACGCATCGTCGCGGAGTTGGGAGATTTTACCAGCACCTGCTGCCTTGCCGCCCAGCCGATCTATAAGCGGGCTGGTATGGTTCAGCTTTCACCCACCTCATCGCATCCGAGCTTTGCACCCGGCAGCCCTTGGAGTTTCGGTATTATCGGAACCCAGGCCGGCGAAGGACCCTTCATGGCCCGCTACGCCAAAGAAACTCTCGGCAAGAATAAAATGGCCGTGCTGCATATCAACAATGACTGGGGAATCGTCGCTAAAGATATGTTTGTAGAGGGGGCCGAGGCGATTGGGTCCGAAGTTGTTGCCGTCGAACATTACTTCGAAGAGGAAAGAGATTTTACAGGTGTTCTCACCAAACTCCGCGGTATGAAGCCGGAGTTGATCTACATTTGCTCCATGTACAACGATGCCGCGCTCATCAGCAAACAACGGGAGAAGCTCGGCTGGACCGATGTGAGCGTCATGGGGCCCGGATCTTTGTATTCGCCCAAACTCATCGAGATTGGCGGGGGTGCGGTGGATAGCCTTTACACCAGCTCTCTGTTTTTTCCCAAGGATCCCCGGCCGGAAGTACAGAAATTTGTCAAGGGTTTTGAGGCCAAATACGGTGCCACACCAAACCTCTTCGCTGCCATCGCCTACGATGCCTTCAACTTGCTGGCCGCGACGATCCAAAAAGCAGGAACGGACCGCAAGGCCATCCGGGATGAGCTGGCCAAAACCAAGGATTTTCCTGCGGTCGCCGGTAACATCACCTTTACCGAACATGGAGACGTCGTGAAGGAATACCGCAAGTTGGTTATTCGAGATGGTCAGTTCGAGATTTACTAGCAGATAGGAGTTGGTGGATGTTCATTCCACAACTGATAAACGGCCTTACCCAGGGAAGCATATACGCCCTTATCGCCATTGGTTTCGTCATCATTTTTGGCACCATGAACCTGGTTACATTTGCCCATGGCGAAGTTTACATGTCAGGGGCTTTTGCCGGCTATTTTGCCCTGACCGTCTGGCAGCTTCCCTGGTATATCGCTCTGGTGCTGGGAATGATTGTCGGGTGGATTCTTGGGTTTCTAATGGAAAAGGTCGCCTTTCGTCCATTGCGCACGGCCGGACATATGCCACCGCTGCTGATTACCATCGGCCTCTCGATCATGATCCGGGATCTGGTGCACATTTTTTTGGGGGCTGAAAACAGGCCCGTTCCCTCTATCTACGAGCAGACTTTCGAAATAGCCCGCACACAGGTATCCGTTCTTCAGGTCCTGCTGCTGGCCATCGCTGCGATACTGATCGTTATTTTGCGACTGTTGATCTATGGCACGAAAATCGGCCGTGCCATGCGCGCGACCGCCCAGGACCACGAAGCAGCTTACGCCATGGGCGTTAATGTAAATCGGGTGTTCAGCATTTCTTTTTCTCTGGCATCCTGTCTTGGGGGGGCGGCCGGTGTAATGGTGGGTATGTATTATAACGCTGTATATGCCACCATGGGCGCGTCGGCCGGGCTCAAAGGATTCGCGGCTTGCATCTTCGGGGGATTGACCAGCATCCCCGGGGCGATTCTCGGCGGGCTCATTATCGGGACGGTCGAGAATCTAACTGTTCAATATCTTGCCTCTGGCTATCGTGACATCGTTGCTTTTTTAGTGTTGGTGGTGGTACTGGTGCTCCGACCGCAAGGCTTGCTGGGTCGCCGGATGAGGGCCGTTTAATGCAGCCGCTGTATAAATTCGTACCACGCCGCGACAACTGGCAGGTGTGGCTGACGGCCATCGCAGCGTTGGCGGTTTTTCCCCTATTTGTGCAGGATGAATATATCCTGAATACGGCTGTTATGGCCGGAATCTACATCATCCTCACATCAAGCCTTAATATCACCAACGGCTATACCGGACTCTTTCAATTCGGCCATGCCGCCTTTTACGGAATCGGGGCTTACACGGCTGCTATTCTATCAACCCGTTATGGATTCAATTTTCTATTGACCCTGCCGTTGGGTGGGATTGTGGCGGCCCTGATCGGTGCCGCCATTGCTTTGCCGACATTGCGTTTGCGTGGTATTTTCCTGGCACTGGTCACCATCGGATTTCAGCAGATCACCTACCTGGTAATCATGAACTGGATTGGATTGACACGCGGACCCATGGGGATACCCGGTGTGCCATCTCCCAGCCTTTTCGGTTATGAGCTTGTCAGTAATACCGGCTATTATTATTTGATTC
>JASFSK010000072.1:0-12145 GCA_050114455.1 Desulfobacterales bacterium
ACGACACCCGGCCATTCTGCCTTTGCCTGCGACACTCCAAAAAGTAAAAACAGGACCAACAGGCAGGTTGCCAGTCTCGACAAATGTATTGAACCAGATTCAGAGTCAATTTTTTGCCGAATTCCATCCGTCTTTATTGTTGTCATCATTAACTTTAACCCCTCTTTAGCGTTACTTTCTCAGTGAAAACGACAATGTTTACCAACATCACCCATGTGCCAAGTTGAGGATATTTTAAAGAATACCCGAATGATGCTACGAATGGGATTGGCATCCCAGAACGCATCTGTGTTGCTTCAATTCAGAAGTGATGCTTATAGGCGGACATATTCCTTTTGTTTAAGCTCAGCGCTCTTTGACCAGATATAAGCTTCAGCGTTCGTGATGCAAAATGGGGCAAGCTGATCATATCCTTCTTTCTCAATCCATGGTTTAAGAAAAGTGAATTTTTCAACCACTAATTTCTTGGTTTCCAAATCCTCAAAAGGTTCAGCCGCACCATTTATTCTGATTTGGGTATCCTGCCTAGCAAGCCAGAACAGCAATTCAACCCGCGGATTGCCCATTAGCTGTCTGTAGAGATTTTTGTGTTTGCCGGTTGCAAAAATAAGTCCATTCTCATCAGCACGAAATAAAGTGATAACCCTCACGTGGGGTGTATCATTTTCTGAAGTGCCCAGAAAAAAAGTGGGATTTTTCTTTATAACCGTAAATACATCTTCTTTATTCAATATATTTTCCTTTGTTGATCATAAAGATTTTGAGAATACACCTTATGAATGTCCTTTTGAAGATCAATGCCCAATTTTCGGTAGGACCTGATGACCACATCTGTGCAGACGCCAATATAATCCGGTACATCTCCATTTGGATAGTTTATTTTCCGATAGTTGCCATCATATCGAACAGTATGCCGGGTTCTTTCACTGGTTTAGTTTTTTACTAAAACCGGTGGGCTCACCCTGCCTGTATGCCGATACCGGTCCAGGAATGAGCAATAAGGATAGTGTGATAAAATTTACACTTATCATAAGGACGATTCTGTTATCTACCAGAGATTCTATTTGGGAAATGAACCAACGGACTCACGGTGAAGCACTTCCGGATTTAGTTCGCGATGTTTTTTACGGATATATGGGATATCGGTAATCCTCATAGGCACCTGGTTCCCCAAACTCCGGATAATTTTAACAACAGCGCTTTGATTGTCTGTATCATCTGAGACGCTCTCCCTGAAAATTGGTTTTAGAAATACTTAATTTCTCAAGAGGCAAAGGATATTTCCACCTTGCCCAACGCGCCGAAGTCGGCAACGATGTGGTCTCCTGGTTCTGCAAGATAGACATCCGTGCAAACCCCCGTGCTGACCAGATCGCCTGCCTTTAATGCCTTACCCTGATCACATAAGGTATTTGCCAGCCAAACCAAAGAGTTCAAAGGGTGGCCCAGAACTGCAGCGCCTGAGCCGCTGAGCTTTTCATCGCCATTGACCCTGAGCCGGACTTCGTGGGCGGCAAGGTCGATGTGGCGCCACGCCTCGATGGCCTCGCCCTGTACCCAACCGCTGTTGCACCCATTGTCTGCGATGAGGGAAGGGAGGGATACTTCCGTCCAGACAACATAGCGGGTGTCCACAATTTCGATGGATGGTAGGAGTGCCGCCACCGCTTTGGCTACCGACTCCCTGTTGTAGGGGGCGTCATCTGCGGGAAGATCTTCGGCCAGTTGAAACGAAAACTCTGCTTCTATGAGCCGCATGGAAAAATCTTGAGCGTTGACCTTGGCCGGGCTTTGATAAAAGAAGGGCGAAAGAAGCCTTCCGTAAAAAGGAATGTCGGTGCCGAGAAGCTCTTGGGCAAGCTTGTTGGTGCAGGCCACTTTGTATCCGACCGCATGGCCTCCGGATTTTTCAAGCAGTCTGTCCACCACCACTTCCTGTACCGCATATCCTTCGGCAAGATTCTGCGGTCTGAAAGTTTCAGGTATTTCCGGTTCCTGTCGAAGCGCGAAGCGTAATTCCGCGACAAATTCTGCGGCTTGCGAAATCTTGTCCATATGCTCTCCTTATTCTTTACTCTGTATCCATTGCTGCCATATATAAGTAGGTAGAAGCAACAATTAAAAATTAAGATGCCCTTTTAATTTTCAAAGTAATTGTGTGCCGGGCAAGGCCCGAGTGGTCAATGATGCTGCTCAGTCAAAATAGCCCGCCTGGATCGCCTTGCCGATCATGTTCAGAATTAAATTGCCTGCTGTGATCGCTGTTATCTGATTGACATCATGTTTGGGCGTGATCTCAACAATATCCATGCCGACTACGCGTCCTTTGGCAACCAGGCCGTGGATTAGTTTGCGAGCCTGGGGGTAGGTAACGCCGCCCGGTGCCGGACCTGCGACGGCCGGCATCACCGCAGGATCAAAACCGTCGGCATCAATGGTCAGGTAATATTTCCCACCGTCGGGTATTTGTTCAAGGACACGCTCCATACCGCTGTCCTGGAGTTTCAAGTCTGTAATGAGATGGGCCCCATAGGCCGTGGCTGCTTCCACTTCTTCTCTCCGGGCACTGCCCTGGCAACGCAACCCAATCTGGAAGATCTCCCCGATATGATTCATTTCCGATGCGCGTCGAATTGGGCTGGAGTACCCCTGACGCACACCAAATTTTGTGTCAATCCAATCAAGGTGAGCATCAATCTGTATCAAAGTAATCGGTCCACAGCCTTCAATGCTACCCAGCGCAGGAATTGTCACGCCGTGATCCCCGCCCAGGACAATCGGTAGCGCACCGGCATGTCGAATCAGGCGAACGGCTTCTTCAGCCCGGTGGTAATGTCCATCCAAATCTCGCGCATCTGCCGGCACGTCTCCACAGTCGACAATGCGAATCGGCTTTCCGTCGAATAAAGTGCAGCCGAGATCAAAGTCCCATCGATTCAATCCCCCACTGATGCGCCGTGAAGCTCGCCGGATAGCGGTCGGTGCGTTGGTCTGGTCGTTGGAAACCTCATCGATATTGTAGGGATTACCGTACGGGACACCTAAAATGGCAATATCGGCCTTTAGGTTTTCAAGGTCGAGCGCCAGATCGAAATCCATGAAGGTCTGGCGGACCCTTTGCGGTGCCACGGTTAGGCCCATCTTGGTGCCATTTTGTTCGGCATTGTTTGAACACGTCTTGGCAGTCATGTCTTCCATTTACAGTCTCTCCTTTACACAAAGTTCCGTCTGTACCTCAACTGCTCGCTAAAGCCATACAGAAAAAGCATAATTTGAGAAGTGTACAGTGGATCTTCTTTTTTTGGTGCTTTTTTTAAGCGTTTTTTTGCATTAGATTCTACTTCCACATCTAACGGAAAACTGAGGGGCTGGTAAGGAATGACCAAAAAACTATGGAGATATTAGAGAATTTGATTCGTAAATGACATATTAAGATGGTTCAGCTTTTCCCCGCCCCTCTCAATTGACGGTTTTATATACTACGAGGTAGTGGATTTGTTAAGTCTCTCTGCAAGCCAAAGCTTAATAATCGATTGGCGGGGGACACCTTGAGGTTTGGCTTCTTTATCGAGTGACTGGATCATCCAGAGAGGAAAATCGACATTAACCCTTTTCTGCTCCTGGTTCGGCCGCCTTGCCTTTGATAGGTCCAGATGCTCTAAAATGCTTTTCCCTTCATCAAGTTATTTATCTAATTCTTTAGCTTTCATAAAACTCAATCTCCTCATCCCTGGCACGTCGTACTGAGATTATTCGAATATTATTAATGCGATATGTTATAGTCTCAGTCCAGTGTTTTCAGCCTGTTTGGCCAATAACCATAAATCTCGTTTCATCGATTGTTTTCGCCGGGATCTCCAGTAAATCAATATCCCTCCAAAGCTCTTGAGCCTCAAACAAATCTATCCCATGCTATTTATTGTTGGCTTCCGAATTTTCCGGGTCAAATTCAAAGTTCATGGTATGCCGAATATGCCAATTAGGTATATTTTGTCAACATTTTAGATGTATAATAGAGATTCGAACGTTTGAAGTGAGCAGCGGCCTAAATGAGTTTTGAACCCTACGCGGTATTCCTTCGCGACCTATTTGCTTAAAGACTGGGCTAACATTTGTGTTGACCAAGTAAAAATTTATTAGGAAAGCCTTACCTACCTTCGCTTTGCCTCGAATCACCGTTACAACTTGTTACAAACTGTTACACCAGAGAAAAGCATTCCGATCAAAAGATGGCTAATATCCATATCAACGACTAGAACAGGTATTCATCCAATTATGTAGAATTAAGACAAAGGAGGCATCATGGTAAAAAAAGGACTCACCATTTTATTGATTGGTATGCTGATCTCAGGTGTTGGGCTGTTTTCCGGCTGTCGGCGTCATTCGCACAGCCATAAGGCTGAATTCATGGTGGATTACATCAGTGAAACGCTTGATTTGAACGATAGCCAGCAGGAGCAATTGGACCAGATTAAAGACGAGCTACTGACTAAGGCCAAGGATATGCATGCCGACAAAGCGTCAATGCATGAAGAGCTCGTGGTCCAACTGCGCAGTGAAGAAATTGACCAGGTACGGGTCAAGGACCTCATTGCCGAGCACAGAGCAAAAATGGATGAAATTGTCGATCTCGTTGTTACCCGTCTGTCTGAATTCCACCAAACACTGACACCGGAGCAGAAAGAAAAGCTGGTTGCCAAAATTGAAACATTCAAAAAATGGCATCACCGTGGAATGGATTAAAAAAGTGTTGCGGGTTGCAGGATGAGGGTTGCGGGAAAGGGCATAGTGAGCAGAGGACAGAAGACGGATGACAGAAGACAGGTTCTGGCGGACACAATTTCCGAATTCCAAATTCTGTCATCCGTAATCTGGTTCCTGTCCTCTGGTCGCTATCAAGGGTGACATTAGAAATGAGAATGATTATCGTTAGTACAACAATTAGTTTTAAAAAAGGAGCTCTTTTGATATGACAAGAAGGCAATTCATTCGAAATTTTCTGATTACCCTTAACAGTATGGCGATGCTGAGCCTTATGCCGAAAATACCGTTTGCATCAGATCCTGCCGATTCCAATATAAATGCTTCCCACTATAAACCGTTAAACGGTCGCAGTTTGCGAGGTATTGCCAAAGACAAACTGCATCACAATTCGGGCGGATTTGTAAACCCGCTGGGCTTGAACCGGGAAGGCCGCTTCTGGGAAGTCATGAAATGGAAGCTTTTCAGCAACAACGAGTTCAAAAAATACTTTGACGAGGAGCCTGTGATTCCCGTTTCCATCGATTGGGAGCCGGTGCGGCAAAACCAAGACTGCTCGATAACCTTTGTCAAACACGCCAGCGTGATGATAAAAGCGGAAGACCGCTATATTTTGGTAGATCCCGTTTTCTCCGATATCTTCTGGTTTATCAAAGATTTTACACCGCTGGACTTTGATCTGAAAACCATGCCGAAGCCCCAGCATGTCCTCATTACCCATGGGCACTATGACCATCTTGACAGGACGTCCCTGGCAATGTTGAAAAAAAGTACCCATGTGATTTCCCCCTTGGGTTACAACGATATCTTTCGCGATCTGGCCATGAACAACCGGACGAAGCTAGACTGGTTTGAATCCTACACTGACAGAAAGCTTAACATCACCTTATTGCCATGCAATCACTGGACGATGCGAAATCCGCTGAGGGGGCCCAACCGGTCCTTGTGGGGTTCCTACCTGATTCGAACCGCTGGTGGGCGCACCATTTATGTTTCCGGCGATACCGCCTATTTTGATGGGTACGAACAAATCGGCCGGGAATTTGATATCGATCTCGCTATATTCAACGTGGGCGCCTACGAACCCCGTTGGTTTATGGCACCCAGCCATATGGATCCGCGCGAAACAGTGCAGGCCTTTAAAGAGTTGAAAGCCCGAAAACTGTTGATCGTTCACTGGGGTACTTTTCGACTGGGTAACGAGCCGGTGCATTTTCCACCGGTCCAGGTAAGAGAGGAGCTAAAAAAGGAAGGGCTCTTGGACCGTTGGGTTGATCTCAAGCATGGTGAGACTTTGTTTATATAGAGTAAATTATGAAACCAACCATTCTCATCATCGACGATGATGAAAAGCTGAATCGGCTTCTCACGGATTTTCTGACCGATTTTGGTTTTATTACGCTGACATCCACCCATCCTAAAGACGGACTCAAAAAACTCAAGCAAAAATCTCCCGATCTGGTGATATTGGATGTGATGCTGCCCGGTATGGACGGATTCGAGGTGTGCAAAGCGATTCGACAGCAATCGCAGGTGCCGATTATTATGCTTACCGCCAGAGGGGAGTTGATGGATAAGGTCGTCGGTCTGGAATTAGGTGCTGATGACTATATGCCCAAACCTTTTGAACCGCGGGAGCTGGTGGCGCGAATCAATTCTGTTTTGAGACGCACCAAGAAAATCGACAAGTCCCGGCCACAGTCGTTCGACCGTCTCGAAATCGATTTTACCAGACACATCTGTAAGCTCGATGGCGATGTTTTAGATACGACTACCAATGAATTCGCAGCCCTGGCATTGCTCGCCGGAAACCCGGGTAAAGTTTTTAATCGGGATGAGATATTGCAGGAGCTGCGGGGAATCGACTGCGATGCCTTTAACCGGTCAGTTGATATCACCATGAGCCGTTTGCGTCAAAAATTAAAAGACGATCCCAGATCCCCCGAGTTTATTAAAACCGTATGGGGTACCGGATATGTTTTCATAGGAGAACCAACTGAATCCGAGCAACCCTAATTCCGATATCAAACTATTCTAATATGCGAAAAAGTCGGTTCAAGAGAATTTTTAGTTCGGTATTTACCAAATTGCTGGTGGTTATTATTCTAACTGGTATATGTGTGAACCTTACCGTCGGCGGCTTTTTCTGGCACTATCGCAGTGCCGCCGGCCGGCCGCTTCACAAAAACATATTACAGTACTTGAACTATATTATTGCGGATTTGGGGGACCCGCCGCAACTCGAACGTGCCAGGACCGTCGGCCGAAAAGCTTCGCTTCAAATTTATTTTGAAAGTGCGGACACCAGCTGGTCGACCGCAGAAAACGTTTCCGATGTCCATAAGGCCCATTGGCGTAATTGGAGCGAAAAGCCGCTGATTCGTCTGGGGCGGTACCACGGGCATCATTTTGTTGAACTTCCCCATGCATCGGGTCGATTTGTCTTCGGGATGGACAAAAACATAGAGTTGGATCCCGAGCGACGCCGCATGGTTGTCATCCTGTTAACCCTCTTGACCCTGATTTTAAGCGGTGCATTTTTTGCAATCCGGTGGATTCTAAGGCCCGTCAGATGGCTGCAGGAAGGCGTACAGGAAGTCGGACGCGGTAATTTGAAGCACCGGGTCCCCGTAAAAAGATCGGATGAGTTGCGGGAGCTTGCCGCAGCCTTCAATGACATGACCGACCGCATTCGGGTTATGCTTCATACCAAAGAACAGCTGATGCTGGACGTCAGCCACGAGCTGCGATCACCGCTTACCCGCATGAAAGTCGCTTTGGAGTTTTTGGCGGAAGGCCAGGCCAAAGACAGTCTGAAAAGTGACATCGCCGAAATGGAGGCCATGATCAATGAGATCCTGGAAACCGCCCGCATGCATCATCTGCATAGCAACCTCAAGCGGCGTTTAACCAATCTGGCCGAACTGTTAAAGTCGGTATTGGCGGATTATAAGAGCCAGCCCCCCGGTATTGAAGCAGGTGAGTTCCCAGGTGAAATAGAACTGAATGTGGATCCGGAGCAAGTTAAAACTGTCCTTCAAAATATTCTAACCAATGCCATCAAATTCTCAAATCCTGAAGACAAGCCTGTCATGATCTCAATAGTCAGACAATCGGACGCCGTCGTAATACGAGTTCTCGATCACGGCATTGGGATCCCACCCGATGAACTTTCATTTATTTTTGAGCCGTTTTACCGGGTCGACAAATCCCGTTCGAAACGAACCGGCGGCTATGGGCTGGGCCTAAGTTTGTGCAAGACGATCATGGAAGCCCACGGCGGTCGAATCGAAGTGGACAGCAAACCTGGTCAGGGTACTTGCGTCTCTTTGTTTTTTCCACAAAAAGGTTAAATTGATGCTATCACATTAATTGACAATTCCCTGCATTATTTCTATACTATCCCAATATGATTTCTGGAAACCGTCAATTTCAGTGTGTGGGATTGTTTTTTCCAATCAGTTTGCAACCGACCTTCTCCCCGCGCCAGAGGATTGCCCATGATTTCATCTTGTTTAACATTATTCGAAACGGGGAAAATATTATGAGATCCAAGTATTTATGCCTTTTGCTGCTGATCACCATGTTTCCGGCTGTTTGGTTTTTCAACATTGCCGATGCATCCGAAGGTATCAAGTGGTATTCTTATGAAGAGGGTAAAGTGCTGGCAAAAGTTGAGAAAAAAAAGGTATTTTTACATTTTTATGCGGATTGGTGCGGTTTTTGTGGAAAAATGAACAAAGAGACATTTCAAAACGCCAATGTGATATCGAAACTGAACGATATCTTCATTTCCATCCGGGTGGATACCGATAAGGAGATGGAGACCGCTGTAAAATACGGGGTCAGAGGACTTCCGGCAAACTGGTTTCTGACGGAAACGGGCCAGCCCATTGTCAATATTCCAGGTTTTATCGCTCCCGATGCCATGCTGTCTCTGCTAAAAGAAGTAAGTGATGTAAAAACGGATGGATAGCTCTTTACAGCCATCAAATCCACCAAAGGGCCCGCAAGGTGAACCTAGGTTGAGTGGTTCAAAGTTCATCGTTCTGGGTTGAAAAAAAACATCACATGTCAAAGGGATTTTGCCTTCATCTTGTTTATAAGCCTTTTCACCCAATGATATAGGATGGTATTCCGGATATTTAGGAATTTTAATAGCAATATCGACGGTTCTACTAACCCTGAACCGCTGAACTTTGAACCCCTTATATTTTGATTTGAAAATCCCAATAAAAACAATCAAGGAAATAAGTATTCTTGTAGGCACATCGGTCATTATTGCGCTCGCGCTCAATGCTTTCTCACCGAGAGGTATCGCCCTGGTGGGACAATGGGATACCGCACAGGGTGTGATTACGGCAAATGAAAAAAACAATATTGTCCTCAACGATCTTGAAATCGACGACATAACGCTTGCCAAAAAATTATATGACAGCCAGAAATTTGTTTTTGTCGACGCCCGATCCCGGATTGATTATGATGAAGGGCATATCAAGGGCGCCGTGTCCCTTCCGATCGGGCAGTTTGACGAAAAAATCGAGATGTTTCTGGAACGGTATCCACTTGAAAAAGCGATTATTACCTATTGTTCGGGCAGGACCTGCGAGGACAGCCACCAGCTGGCACAACTTCTTTTGGCGTTTGGATATACAAAGGTAAATGTTTTTATCGACGGTTTACCGGGGTGGGAAACGGCAGGGTATCCGATTGAATAAAACCATCAGATCCTTTTTCGGCAGCCCCTGGATTGATTTGGCAGTACGCTGGATTCTTGGGGGGATTTTTATATATGTCGGTTCTAACAAGATTCTGGCACCGGCTGTTTTTGCTAAGATCATCTATGGGTACAGCCTTTTCCCGGCTTTGTTCATCAACCTGATGGCCATCATTGTGCCTATGCTGGAGCTTATCACAGGACTCGCCTTGATCATCGGTTTTTATCCACGATCCGCCGCACTGATCATCAATGCCATGCTGTTGGCCTTTATCATGGCACTTTCCGTAAATCTTATCCGCGGCCATGAATTCGACTGCGGTTGTTTTTCGATAAGTTCCAATCCGCAAGAGATCTCTGCCTGGCAAGTGATCATCAGAGATTTCGTGATACTTGCCATGGGCATCCATGTTTTCCTTTACCGCAATACGCGCAAGCTGTGTATGTTGAGCTAAAGGCCGTCACCTCCCTGATATAAATTTGGTTTTACCCAAGGAAGGAATATTCTGATTGGATATGGATAGCGGCAGAAGTGCCCATATTCCGGCAGTTTTGAAAAATCGACGGGCCTCCGGAACTTCCGATCCACATTCGGCATTCACTAAATTGTAACGTTTGCAAGTATCTCCTGCTCCCTGGATGTTGCCTGCTGTTCCAGAGCATTTATTTCTCTGGTCAAACTATTGACCAGTTCGTCATCTTCGATGGATCCCAGATTGATTTTTACGTTGTAGAGTGCTGCCATGGCAGCGGTTCTGGCGTTCATGGCAGCCACGACCCCATCTGTGACGGCATTCTTGTTTCCACCGGCAACGGCTCTGCCTGCCAGGTCCAGGACCTCGACGGCCTGTTTGGCAACTTCCATCGGAACCTGTGCCGCATGTTTAAATGCGCGTTGAATTGCCTGTTTGCGCGATTCTTTTTCGGGCTCCGTCTCCTTGGGTAGTTTGAAGGCGTCCATCACTTCACTATAAGCCTGGGCATCCTGGTCGATGGCTGCAGTCAGCTTTTCTCTCAATGCCTTCGCATTTCTGGTAATATCATTCATCTCTTCTGCAACCGCTTCATAACCTTTTTTGCCGATCGTCAGATTGGCCACCATTTCAATGAGACCCGCTGCCAACGACGCATTCAACGCGGCGACGCTTCCGCCACCGGGAACGGCCGTACCTTCGGCTGCTTTTGCCAGGTATTCCGTTATTTTTAAATTCGCTAGCAATATGTTACCCCTCCTTTTTCTTTGTCAAAAACCAAATTCCCCTGTTTGACGACCTTGTCGACCGTGCTGATGCCGATATGGTAGGGAATGAATTTATAAGACGGATACTCAAGCACTACCAGGTCCCCATATTTGCCGACGTCCAGGCTGCCGATGGTTTTGGCTCGGTCGATCGCGGCGGCGGCGTTTATTGTCAAGGCCGTCACCGCCTCTTCGGTGGTGATATCCATATAAAGTGTCGCCAGCGCGAAAATAAGCGGTATGGATTCGGTAAAACAACTGCCCGGATTAAAATCGGTTGCCAGCGCCACCGCGCAGTTTGAATCTATCATGGATCGGCCGTCGGCATAGGGCTCTTTTAAACTGAAAGCGGTGGCCGGAAGCAGGGTGGCGACGACACCGGCGGCGGCCATTTGACGAATTCCCTCAGCGGAAGCCTGCAGAAGGTGATCGGCCGAGATAGCCTCGAGTTCGGCAGCCAGTTCGGCCCCGCCGGTGGGTACGATTTCATCGGCATGCAGCTTTATTCCCAATCCCAGATTCTTCGCACCGGTCAAAAGACTTCGGGATTGCGCGATCGAAAAGACATTTTGCTCACAGAAGATATCACAGAACTCGGCGAGCTCTCGTTCGACTACCTGCGGCAGGAGGTCGCTGATGATAAACTCTATGAATTCATCTTCCTTGCCTTTGTACGCTTCAGGCACAGCATGGGCACCTAAAAACGTCGGTGCGATGTCGACATAGTGAATTTTGTCCAGATGGGCCATGACTTCGAGCTGCTTGATTTCGGTGTCGTAGTCAAGGCCATAGCCGCTTTTGCCCTCCACCGTGGTGACGCCGAAGGAAAGCATCGAATCGAGCCGCTTGATTCCCAGCTGGACCAATTCTTCCATAGCGGCCTTGCGGGTTGCCTGAACGGTGTTGAGGATCCCGCCGCCGCGGCTCATGATTTCCATATAGCTGTCGCCACGCAGGCGCCAGGAAAATTCATCGGCGCGATAGCCACCGAAAACAAAATGGGTGTGTGAATCGACAAATCCGGGCAACACCGCCCGGTTTGCAGCATCGATAATATCAAAACCGGATAGATCGGTCTCGTTCTGTTCAAGCTCCGCAAAAACATCCCGGGTCGTTCCGACAGCCTCTATTATTCCCTCTTTGATGATCACTGCTCCGTCGGGTATGATCTTCAGGTCAGACATCTGATCACCCTTCTTGGCGGAAAAGCCGCTGCAGGTAACCAACTCGGCAGCATTTTTGATGATTAAATTTCCGTTCATGGAATGGTCCTTTTACTCATAAATACGATACTCCAGCACCTGATTCATGGAAAAGCCTTCCACGCCTAAATAATAGACCGCGGAATCAATTAAGGCCTCCATGGGCACCAGACCGATGATTTCACTGCCCACCACGTTAACGCCATAGCGGCGGGCCTCAATTTT
>JASFSK010000073.1:0-12144 GCA_050114455.1 Desulfobacterales bacterium
CCATTTGGTCCATTGCTTCTTCCAGCAACTGCCGACCTTCCTGTTTTTTTGAAAAATGAAAGCATCCAGAAATAAAAAATAGTAAAAAATTTATGCAGGTAAGGTAAAGAAAAATGTACTTCCATTTCCTATTTCGCTTTTTGCCCATATTTTACCACCATGATCAGCGATTATGTGTTTGGCGATGGAGAGACCAAGGCCAGTTCCCCTAGCTGTTTCCCTGCCACGGTCAATCCGTTTGAATTTATCAAAAATTCGCTCAAGATTCTCTTTTGGAATTCCGCACCCAGTATCTTTGACGGCGACTTCCAGACATTGTGCGCCATAATTTCTAAGATGGACACTCAGAACCACCTTTCCCCCGTTCGCCGAAAATTTCAATGCATTGCCGATTAAATTTTCCATCAATTGACCAATCCGTTCTTCATCAATTTTAACCGACGGAAGATGATCCGGCGGCTTTAATTCTAAATCAATGTTCTTTCTCTGCGCAATCGGTGCAAGTTTCAGGAGGCTTCTTTGTATTACCGGCAGCAGGTCAGTTTGATGGAGCTGATAATCCATCATATTCGCTTCCATCCGCGAAAGATCCAGGATTCGGTTGACCGAGTCGATCAATCTTTCGCACTCTTCTTCCGTGATCGTTAACAACTCTTTTTGTTTTTCAGAATTTCCGGCATAGGTACCTTCAATCAGCATGCCGGTGGCTTCTTTAATGGCCGTCAACGGTGTGCGAAGGTTGTGAGACACATGGCTGATAAAATCTTTCTTCATATCATCCAGTTCTTCAAGCCTCTCGCACATGAGATTAAAATCGTCGGCCAGTTCCTTGATTTCCGGCGGCGATGAAATGCCTTGTATCTTGTCAAACCTTCCCTTGGCGATGTCTTTTGTTCGTTTTTGTAGAATAGATATGGGCTGATTTATACTTCGGGTATTATAAAAAGAAATTAGAATACTGATTAAAATAGCCAGGCCGGCTGTAATACCAGAAAACTTGATGATCTGATTGCTCATTTCGCCCGATTCATGAATTTTGGCATCACGACTCGATCTGGCTCTCTTCATTATTTTTCTCAAACGCTCGTTAATTGCATCGACAAATTTTTCTTTTCCCTCCTGGTATTTGCGACGCGGATAATTTTCATCTTCCTTGAAAACCTCGACTTCTTCCATGAACAGAGAAATATAATTACGGTATAATTGTTCGATCTCTGAAAATTCCTCTTTGTCCTCTTTCCTGGCCAACAAAGAACTGAGTTTCTCCATATCTTGGCCTAATTGCTTCATGAGGTCCCAGAATTTTTGGTAAAAGTCCTGATCTTGGGAAATAAGATATTTTTTTTCAAACCCAACCTGAGAAAACAAGGTATCTGATAGATTCTCGGTAAGATCGATGGTAATGCCGTCCACCGCTGAAATTTCTCGCACAAAACGGTTTAATTTATTGAGCTGAAGAGTTGTATAAATCCCCAAAAAAACGATCAATAGTATAATTGTGGCATAGCCTAAAATAAGTCGTTTTAAAATGGTGAACTTCATTTTCAGTTTACCGCATAGTATAATTGAGATAAGGGGAAAGTCGAGATAATCTGATTATTTAGCAATCTAATCCCCTCCCCCAACCCTCATTTTCGAGAAGGTCCGCTTCCGATTGAACTAGATTAATTGCCATATGCAGTGATTTAAGTCAACCTGTCCGTTGCAACATCAGGGTCAAGATCGATATTGTCGATCGCTTCCGATCCTTGCAACGGCAGACATGGCTTGGCACAAGCGCCACTTTCGGATCGATCGACAGGCAGGGCTTGTGCCATTTTTTGCCGTAAGTCCCCAAAACGGATCCAGATCCAAGCCCTTAAAGGGCCGGCATATCAAATTTCGTTCAATTTCAAGTGCAGGGAATCTCTGAATGTCAATATTTCATTAAATATCAGATTGTTAAAATGTATATTAAGCGTTCGAGCCCATGCGGGTGTATGAAATTTCCTGCACAAAAATATTTTTTTTACTTCCTTTGATTACTCAAAAATAAAATAATTCCAAAGGGATAGAGATTTTAGAACCTATGGCACAACAGTTGCTTTACTCGATTATAAAAACTCCAGCGTCATGGATGAAAAATGAAAGTACTGGTTGTCGATGATAACAAGAATATGGCGAATATCGTTAGACTCATGATGGAAAAGAATAATCATCGAGTAAAAACGGCGAGTGATGGGGATAACGGATACTCGGCCTATATGGATTTCAAACCGGATCTTGTTGTGACCGATATTCAAATGCCTGGAAAAAGCGGCTTTGAGTTAATGACAAAGATTCGAAGCCATAATCCTTCAATTCTGACCATTTATATGACGGGTGATCCGGCCCGGTTCCTGCCACGATTTAAAGAGGAACAAAACAGGCACCAGGTTGATTTTATCAGCAAACCATTCACGATAGCCGATTTATCGACAAAATTGTCTAAACTTCAAAGCTGATTCTGAATTCTTTCTGGTTTTCTGCCGCAGATAATGCGGCCTCCCAATTAAAACCCTGATTCAGGTAGTAAAAGGAGGTGGTGTCCGATTGAGACAAAACGACACCATTATATCCAGTTCAACGTTGTTTGCTTGAAACATAATGTTGCAACCAGTGAATAACAAAGCGGTGTGTACGGCCTATCTTTTCTTACCGTCGGCGGCGCTTAAGTGCAATGAGAGCTATCAGGCCTACTAAAATCAAAACCGCTGGTATTGGAATCGGCTCGCCGGGCTCCTGGAAACGGAACAGGGCTGGGTCTAATATTCCAAATAACCTGGGTTCCGAGTCATTGGCCGTTGAGTTGGGAAGACTGTCAACAGTAAGATGCGGATGGCTCTTGAATTCTAACATTTTCCAATCAAAATCGAAAGCCGTGTTAATCTCATTTCTGTTGACGTTAGTTATTTGCTGGAAGTCATGCAGGCACGGTAATCCCAGGCTTGCCAGCGGCGGCCGAATATTTTCATCGGCAATTATTTTTGATAGTGGCTCCATTGTCTGTTTTTCATGACTTAAATCAATCTTATCCGCTGCCGCCAACGCTGTCTGAGCAGTTGATATAAATATTGCCAACAGCAGCCCCGAAGCTATTCTAAAGACCCGCTTTTTTCGCATCCCCCCCCCCAAAAAAAGTTGGAATTTATTGCCTTGAATCATGCTGATGCAGGCGATTGCATTCCAGGGCTTGAATTTCTGTCCAGAAACCGAAAATATCCGACCCCGATTCATCGCTCTTTGGGCGATAGAGGTGCAAACAGCATACCAGATCTGTAGAATTGATTATCTATTTGATTTAAATAGATTTAAAAGTATACAAGAGCTGAGGGCATGACCCCCATATGTATGGGAATGCCTACAGCTGTGGGCCAAAAAATACGGATTGGAAAGATAGTCATTGGGAGCCAAACCCGGAATGACCCAACGCGAAAAGGGCGACAATATGCGGGCCAGGTAGCGGATGCCATGCAGTTTTGCGGATGCCATGCAGTTTTATGGCCGGAGCAAACAGAATCATTCGATTTGATATCATAAAACCCCCATAGCCAAATTTTGAATTTTCAACCCTCCGGCACGTTAAAAATCCAACACTTACATACCAAGTTGTGAATCTGGCCGAACCAGTCACCGGCGACACCCATCAGAATCAAACCAACTCTATAAGTTAATTGACAGAGAGTCGCGTTTCTGTGTAGGGAGTATCGTCAGCGTCGCTGTAAATTAGAACCGCAGTTTGGATATCGCTATCATCTAGACATTAAGATTCATCCAATAGTTCCTGAGCGAGTCAGTACTTATGCCGAAAGAAGATGATAAATTCATATTGGCTATCGATCTGGGGACATCCGGCAGCAAAACAGCCCTGGTGTCGATCCATGGTAAAGTTGTAGATTTTGAATTTCAGGAAGTTCCGTTAATCTTACTGCCGCATGGAGGGGCTGAGCAAAACCCAAGTGACTGGTGGGATGCGATCATGGCTACCTCAAAACGTCTTTTAGGCAAGGGACTGGTTAACCCGGATAATGTTGTGGCAGTAGCCGCCTCGACCCAATGGGCGGGTACGGTCGCTGTCGACCGTGCAGGAACCCCCCTGATGAACGCCATTATCTGGATGGACATGCGCGGTGCAAAATACGTGCGTGATATCTCCAGGGGCCTTGTTAACATTGAAGGCTATGGACTGTTGAAGCTGATCCGATGGATCCGCTTGACCGGCGGTGCGCCCGTCCGGTCCGGTAAAGACCCTATCGGGCATATTTTATTGATTAAAAACGAATTTCCGGAAATTTATCATAAGACTCATCAATTCCTTGAACCGAAAGATTTCATTAACCTGTGTTTAACAGGTAAATTCGCTGCCTCCTATGATTCTATAACTCACCATTGGATTACCGATAATCGCAACATCGAAGATATTGCCTATAGTGATAAGTTGATAAAACTAGTATCTTTAGAAAGGGATAAATTTCCGGATCTTCACAGGGCGGTAGACATCCTCGGCCCGTTAAAAAGGGAGGTTGCCGATGAACTGGGGTTGCGGCCGGATGTCCAGGTGGTCATGGGCTCTCCGGACATCCATGCCGCGGCTCTCGGCGCTGGTGCCATCGGCGATTTTGAAGGTCATATATACATCGGGACATCTTCCTGGATTGTTGCGCATGTGCCTTTCAAGAAAACGGATATCCAGCATTCGATCGCCTCTATTCCCAGTGCGATTCCCGGTCGGTATATCGTTGTAAACGAGCAGGAAACTGCCGGCGGCGTCTTGACATATCTGAAAAACAATATCCTGTATCATCAAGACGATTTGTTGAAAGAAGAGGCCTTGCCGGACATCTATAAAATATTCGACCGCGCTGCTGAGAAGGTTCCGGCCGGCAGCAACAAGGTGATATTTACGCCGTGGCTAAACGGTGAACGCACCCCCGTTGAAGACAACACCCTGCGAGCCTGCCTGTTCAATTTATCTTTGGAAAATACCCGGGAAGATATCATCAGGGCATTTTTTGAAGGTGTCGCCTTTAACCAAAAGTGGGTTCTGAAGTATGTGGAAAAATTTTGCGGGCGCCGGATGAATCCACTGAATATTGTCGGCGGCGGAGCTAATTCCGATCTGTGGTGCCAAATTCATGCGGATGTCCTGAATCGGACCATAAACCAGGTCAAGGATCCCATTCAGACCAATGTACGCGGGGCAGCCTTTATCGCATCGGTTGCCCTTGGGTTCATTGAATTCGAAGACATTCCCAGCTTTGTTGAAATCAACAACCATTTTGAACCAAATCCGCAAAATCGAAAACTCTACGACGATTTGTTTCAGGCGTTTTTAAATATCTACAAAAAGAACAAGCCAATATTCAAACGTTTAAATTCCTACTGAGGATACGCACCGCATGTCACCACTCACGACCGTTAAGCAGATGATGGCCTTGGACACGCATAGAGGCCATCAAATCCACTGGCTGTTTGGGGGGCAACCAGGATTTAATTTCCCTCATCCGGGCTGACCCTGACAATCATTTTACCGAAATTTTCACCCCTAAAGAGGCCGATGAGAGCCTTGGGCGCGTTTTCCAATCCATCGACCATGGTTTCCTTCCATTTAATTTTACCTTCTGCAATCCATTTTCCCATATCAGCGGTGAATTGCTGCATTTTGTCAAAATGATCGGTGACGATAAAACCCTGCATGGTCAGCTGCTTTCCAATGATATAGGTCAAATTTGGCGGTCCCGGAACCGGTTCGGTGGCATTGTACATCGAGATCATACCGCATAGCACGATACGGCCGTGATTGTTCATATGTTCAAGGGCTGCTTCCAGATGCACACCGCCTACATTTTCAAAATAAACGTCGATGCCTTTTGGACAATGTTTGCCGACTTCGGCGATGACGTCATCTACTTTTTTATAGTTAAACGCCGCATCAACGGCGGCCTCATTCAAGAGCCAGGAAACTTTCTCATCAGAACCCGCACTTCCGACAACATAGCATCCTTTGAGTTTAGCGATCTGAGATGCCACCGATCCGACTGCCCCTGATGCGGCCGAAACAAAAACGGTATCGCCCTGTTTGGGTTTGCCGATGTGCAGTAAACCGGCATAGGCCGTCAGACCGGGCATGCCGATGGTCCCCAAAAAGGATTGGATCGGAGCAACGGCGGGATCGACCTTCATCAGCCCCTGCCCGGTGGATATAAAGTACTCGCGCCAACCCAGCATGCCCGCCACCTGGTCGCCAGCCTGAAACACACCGTTTTTCGATTCAATCACCCGACCGATACAGCCGCCCTCCAGCGGCATACCGAGCTGAAACGGGGGAATATAACTTTTGCGATCATGCATGCGGCCCCGCATATAGGGATCCACAGACATATATATGTTTTTAACAAGGACTTCTCCTTCGCCAATTTCGGGAAGCTCAACCTCAACCAGATCAAAGTCAGTTTCTTGCGGCATCCCTTCGGGGCGATGTTTCAGTCGGATTTCACGACTTTTTATTTGGGTCATTTTATCCTCCTTTATTTTTAGATGGGCGGCTAGTTTTGCTCCTTTAGCTGCACCGTTGGTGTATTTATGAGATTCTTGTACTAAAAGCGAGCGTCGGGACACGCGAAAAAAAGAAAGAATTTTCTCTGCATCCCCAATTTATCATGATTTAAACTTAATACCTCACTTCTTGAAAGGAAAGGGCAGCTCGGGATTTGGCCATGGTTAAAAAATCATTGACAAAACATAGCGATTTGTCATTTTTACCTGACAATTAGAAAGATAATACGCGGCCCTAAGATTCACTCAATCTAAATTATTCAGAGATTACAAGCATTGGAGGATGGCATAAAATGAAGGAAATCAAAGGATATCATGGCGAATGGAATATGGGAAGCCCCGGCGGCTGGGAATATCAGCGGATTGCACAGCTTCTCGGAAAAATGGCCTGGGATCTGATTCTGAAATCCATTGAAGTGGGTGTCGAACTTGATTTCGATCATCCCCAGATCAATGCCGTTCCAGGATTTGCCCGCATGCTATTGCGGGCCCACCAAAACCACCATGGGAAAAATCCCGTGCATGCTGTCCTTCTGGCCGAGTCCGAAACCCTGGATGTGGTTTTGGAAAATAAGAATTTCGTGGAATATTTAAACACCATGAATGGTGTCAAAGCTTCCCTGGCAGGACCCGAACATCTGGCATTGAAAAACGGAAAGGTAACCTGTCTGGCAGAGGAAGTGACGGTCATCTTCATGGATTTTAATCTGAATACCCTGGTTGACATCGGTCGGAAAGAAGACATTTCACCGATTAAAGAAGCGATCCGGCAGGGGATTTTGGTGAACCCCAAGGGGATGGAACCTCTTGGTGCGAAAGGCATGTTTGAAGTAATGACCGATAAATCCAGAACCCTGCTGAGTGAAGATTCGCGAATTCATACGCCCTGGACGCGGCAGTTTTACAACCGCAGTACGACCGATCCCGATGGCGAGCCAATCCAGGATTTGGTGGCCTGGACCCATGAACATTGGGAAGATCTGGTGCTGAAGCCCGCTCACGGATATTCCGGTCACGGAATCTTTGTGGGCTACATGAAAAAAAGCCGTGAAAAATGCATTGCGACTGCCCGGGAATCGGGTGACTATATCGTTCAGCAGCTTGTCCCCTTAGGTCTATGGTCCGAGCAGAGCATCTGGCCCCTGATGGAAGAGCGTGCTTTGTTTTATAAAACCTGGCAGACTGATTTTCGCTGTTTTATTACCGATGAGGGACTTCAGGGTTTCTTGGCACGTTTCGGCGGTGTTCCCACCAATGTGGGTTCCGGCGGTGGAATTCAACCGCTGGCTGTTCTCCAAAGCGAACTTTCCCCGGATAAAGCCGTGGATAAAATTAACGAGGCTTTGCTGAAGCTGGGTTTCGAGGCTTTTCAACAAATTCAGGAAGAAATTAACCGCCAGGCCATTGATATGGGCTTTACCTATTTGCTGGGTCCCATCCTGGTCACACCTCGGCCGCGACTGTTGACCGTCGGCCATCTTGCCGATCTTCGCCGCTACGCCGACAACCTCTGGCAGGATGCGCTCAAGCTTGAAGCGTTGTGGCGCCGGCAGCAACTGGATGATGTTGTTCAGATTGGAGAAGAAGAAAAAAAGCTTGCTATGAGCCAGCCCTGGCGGGGAAGCCCGGCCTTGATGGTCTCCGACGGTCTTTTCAGCTTTGGGGCCGATTTGCTGGATGAGGAATAGGTGTCGGGATAATACCGTGGAAAAAATTGTCATTCAACGCCCCGGCGGACACCACAAGCTTCAGATAATGGAGCTTCCGTCGCCAACCCCTCAAAACGATGAGGTCCTCGTTGAAGTTGGCGCGGCCGGTGTTAACTTCGCGGATGTGTTTATCCGGTTGGGTCTCTATAAATCCGCAAAAGAATTCGTGGGCTGGCCGATTACACCGGGATTCGAGTTTTCAGGCAAGGTGATTCAATGCGGCCGGAATGTGTCCGATCTCGCCGAAGGCACACCGGTTTTTGGTTTAACGCGTTTCGGCGGATATTCTTCTCATCTTTGTGTTCCCAGAGAGCAGGTATTTTTGATTCCGCCGGGCTCCAGATTCAGCAACGACCAATGGGCGGCCTTCCCAACTGTCTTTTTGACAGCCTATCACGGGCTTTATCAGAATCCATGCAGGATCTCTTGCAGTGGGTTGAAGAAGGCAGAATCCATCCGCAGGCTTTACAACGCTTTTCCTTTGAGAAGGTTGCCGACGCCCATCGAGCCCTTGAATCCGGCACCACGGTGGGCAAATTGATTCTAAAATTTGGCAAATGATCCTGAAATGTCAGGGAACTCGCTTCGCTCACACCCTGACCTACATTTTCTCCAAGACCCGCCTGAAACCCGGCAAAGACTTCTCGATGGTTGAATCCGGTACGGCGTAGGACAAACGGAAATATCCCGGAGCGCCGAAACCGATGCCTGGTATGGCTAGGATCAGCTCTTCCTGAAGCAAATTGACAAATTTGACATCATCCGGAATTGGACTTTTCGGAAATAGGTAAAAGGCGCCCTCCGGCACGTTAAATTCATAGCCGGCTTCCGCTAATCCATGGCAGAGTAGATCCCGGCGCTGTTTGTATATCGAGGCGTCCACCGAGACTCCCTGCAATTCAGCCACGATCAGCTGGGCCATGCTGGGTGCATTAACGCAATGCATCGAGTTGACCGCCGCGGCGGTTCCTGCGACAAGCTGAGCGTCTTCGGCGTCAGGATGAACTGCCAGATACCCGATGCGTTCACCGGCCACGGACAGCTCCTTGGAGTAAGAGCTGATCATAATGGTATGGGAGTAAGATTCAAATACCGAAGGCACTTCAATATCGTAGGCGATTTTGCGGTAAGGTTCATCCGAAACCAGGTAAATCCGTTGGCCGAATTTGCTGTAAGCCCGCTCCAGAACTTCACCCAGCGCGGCCAGTTCCACCGCAGAATAGACGGCGCCAGTGGGGTTGTTGGGCGAATTTATCAACATTATCCGGGTATTTTGGGTAATTGCAGCTTCGATTGCCGCGGCGTCGAGATGGAATTTTGCATTTGTCGGTGCGGTTTTAAGGGCAGCATCCACCAGAAAGGCATATTGATCATAGCCGACAAAGTAAGGTGAGGGAACCAAGATTTCTTCACCGGGATTGATAAGGGCCCTGAACACATCATTTAAGGCTCCGGCGGCACCAACCGTCATGACGATCAATTCCGGAGTGAATTGAACCCCGTGTTGGCTGCCGAGGTAATCAGCGACGGCTTTGCGAACATGGGGATGCCCGGGCCCCGGGGTGTAGCCGTGGTTTAAGGTATCACTGTTTATCAGTTCCCGCAGGGCCTTTTTAAATTCCGGCGGTGGCGGCACATCCGGGTTTCCCAAAGAGAAATCAAAAACGTTTTCTGATCCGTGTTCTGCTTTCAGCTTTGCCCCTTCTTCGAACATTTTTTTTATCATTGCTGCAATTTCGACCATTTTTACCA
Source organism: Desulfobacterales bacterium (assembly GCA_050114455.1). Taxonomy (GTDB): domain Bacteria; phylum Desulfobacterota; class Desulfobacteria; order Desulfobacterales; family JAFDCJ01; genus JAFDCJ01. The sequence continues at coordinate 10,035 of JASFSK010000073.1, forward strand.
TTTTTTCAGCAATCGGCATGTTCCAATCCTCACAGTTAGATTAAAATACCCTGTATCAGGGTGGTTGCCGAGCCTTCTCTGCCGGCACGAATCCTTTCGAGTTAATTTGCACAATTAACCGTTTAAATCAACACGATATTTCCGATTTTTCACAAGGCCCTCGAAATCCGATTGAAAGTGTTTTATATTATCTAAAACAGATTCGATCACATAAGGAGGAAAAATGATTGCCTATTACGTACACGACAGCAAAAAAGAAACCGACCTGATAGTACTGCCGGATTTGGGGTGCAGCGTTGTTGTCGACGCAGAACACCTGGAAGCGTTTATTTCAGTAAAGCCTGATTTTGCAAGCTGGTCGGGGGACACCTGCAGTCAATTATCTCCCGAAGATTTCGGAACGATTGTGGCCAGCCGGGATGACAATGGAGATGTGTGTGTGGTCAATCATGATTTGTGGCGACAATGCATGGAACAATACCTGGGAGCACCGTCGTGAGGATTATTCTCTTTGCCGGAAAAGGAGGTGTTGGTAAAACTTCCGTCGCAGCGGCCACCGGGATCAAATCCTCGCAAATGGGTCACAAGACGATTGTGATGTCCCTGGATGTGGCTCACAGTTTAGGAGATATTTTTGACTGTGACCGGGATCTGCTTGACCAGAATAAAGGACAACCAACTGAAATAAATTCTAAATTATGGATCCAAGAGCTGGACATCCAAGAGGAGATTCAAAGATATTGGGGCGATATCCATGCCTATATTTCCAGTTTGTTCAACACCGCCGGATTGGATGACGTTCTGGCTGAAGAGCTGGCCGTTTTGCCGGGGATGGAAGAGATTAGTCTGCTGCTTTACATTAACCAGTACGTCCGAGAAGGGAAGTTTGATGTTATTCTGCTTGATTGTGCACCTACGGGTGAATCGCTCCGCTTTATCAGTATCCCTACAACGTTGGAGTGGTATATGGAGAAAGTTTTTAAATTGGAGCGGCGTTTTGCCAAGTACTTGCGCCCGGTGGCCAAGAGAGTGACCGATGTACCATTACCCGGAAACGACTATTTTCAAGCCATAGAAGACCTCTTCAATAAACTCAAAGGGGTCGATAAAATTCTGGTGGATCCGGTGATGACCTCTGTGCGTCTGGTGACCAACCCGGAAAAAGTTGTCTTAAAGGAAACCCGGCGAGCCTTTATGTACTTTTGCTTGTATAAAATGAGTATTGATGCCATCATCATGAACCGCATGCTTCCTGACAATATCCAGGATTCCTATTTTAAAAACTGGATGAAGGGGCAGCAGCAACATTATGAAAAGGCAAGAGATTATTTTAGGCCAGTACCCGTCTTGCCGGTAAATCTGTTTGGCGGCGAAGTGATCGGTTATCAGCATCTGGAAAAATTGGCGGATAAAATATATGGTTCGAATAATCCCCTGGAACGTTTTTTTAAAGAGGCGCCATATCATTTTTCCAAAGATAACGACGGATATTTTCTCAGGTTGAAACTCCCATTCGCTCTAAAAAAAGATATAGAGCTTAACAAACGTAACGACGAGCTTGTTATTCGTATCGGCGGATTTAAAAGACATATTCTGCTTCCAAGACAGGTGGCCCCATTAAATTCGGTAAAGGCCAAATTGGAAGATGAATATTTAAATGTAATTTTTCAAGGAGGCGAGCATGGTCGAGGAAAAGAGTAAGAGTGAAGGGATTGGTTGTCCAGTGGGTACTTTTTTTGAGGATCTTGAAAAGGCATTTGGGAAAAAATCACCCTTTTTCAAGCACATGAACCAGTCTAAAATTGAATTCCTGAAAGGTATCAAATCCTTGTTGGATGAACGGATCGAACACCTCGAGAAAAAAAGTTCCAAGAAGGCAGGTGCCAAGATGACCAAAGTCAAGGTTGAATAATGCCAAAAAAACTTATAAATCAAATCCGTTCAACACCCAGTGCTCTGCGGAAAAAATATTGAGGTGAAGATAGTTCCGCAATCATGTCCACGAGCACTTGACTTCCTGCCATAGACAGTCCCAATGCATCAAAATTTCCATATTCGATAGAAATTTTTCAATCATATGGTTTGTTCTTGCTGTCGATTGCAGGAAGTC
>JASFSK010000074.1:0-12093 GCA_050114455.1 Desulfobacterales bacterium
AACCTCGGCCACATTATCATCCATCATCTGAATTTCTGTTTCTATGTGGGATAGGGACATTTTCATCCAGCTGACGTCAAACCCCTCGGATCTGGCCTGGTCGGCCACGCGGGCAAGATAATCGTCGATGATATCACTTTCTTCATCTTCGGTAATTTCACTGCAGAGATGCTCCCGAATGTCGGTACTAAGCTTGAAATACGCCTTGGAAAAATCGACCGCTGCCTTGCCGGGCGACTCGTGACGATCTGCCAATATCAGCACAATTTGAAGAATGAAAGCTATCAAAATGACAGCCGCTATCTTTGGGATTTTACTGTTGCCGACCATTTACGCTACCTCCTTGTTGAACCGTCGCATCTGGATATTTTATCCGTTTAACGGTGCTCAGATACCATGGATCAGAGTCTATGACAAGAATTTTTACTGGAACCGAAATTCGACCTCAATTTTGTAAACATCACCCACCAAACCGGATCCCCCGATTCAATATGTCATTTTCCATCAATATCAATGTCAGTGACTGATATGGTATCCGCAGCGGCATTCATCAGTAAGATCCCAGCGGCTGTCGTATGGGCGTGATTGTCTTCGGACGTTTATTATCATGTTTGGGTATCTTAAGCGAAAAAAAGGCCCACATCATCTGATTTCACACATTTGTACGTACGGTGCCGCCCTGGCTTTTAATTCAAGCAGCTCCCCGCCATCCAAAGCCCGGTAGCGACCATTCCCATTTGTGTTTTTTTGCTCAGTACATTTTTGCAGATAATATTGTTTGGCTCCTTTTATCATTTTTGCGATGTCCTCTATATTATCCCTGCAAACAAAAGGAGTCGCGCAGGTCGTCCTGAATTCGTAAGGGATGTTCCCCGATCGGATGATATCAATACTTACCAGGATATTCTCCATTTCAATATTGTCCCTGCAAAGCTTGGCATAAAGTTCAGGGCGGGTTTTAATATCCATGGCCACGTAGTCCAGAAGGTCGTTGTCCATTAGGTCCCGGAGAATTTTGGGGTTCGAGCCGTTGGTGTCCAGCTTAACATGGAATCCAAGTGCCTTAATTCTATCACAAAATACCAACAGATCTCCTTGCAGAGTTGGTTCTCCGCCACTGACAACCACGGCATCTATCAAATTCGTCCTCTCTGCCAGGAAATGATAACAATCATCTTCCTCAAAAGGTGGTCGACACGGAGAATAATCATGGGGAATAAGATAGGAATTATGACACCAGAAACAATGCATATTACAGCCCTGGGTTCCAATTACGGCGGATATTTTCCCAGGATAATCGATCAGGCTGAATTTTTGGATAGTGCCGATTTTCATTTCTAATAAACCGCAGACTCACGCAGACCAAAAAACCTTTGACAAGGATCCACGGGACTTTCTACGTTGGTGGCAGTTTTTGTTGAGCGCAGACTGCAGAGGCCACCCTACCATACCCGGCTTACGCTGCCTCCCACATCCATCCTTTTTCCTCTCGCCTTTGGCCGTTTAACTTTCTGTATTACCTCATCCTCTTAGATTCAACCGCAGACCCACGCAGAACGCAAATCCCCTGAAAAAATCCGTGTGGATCTGTGGTTAACTTGGCTTTCGAACTTAAGCTGACTTGTCTATAGCCTCTTGGACTCTCAAATCAGCGCTTTGGGCCTTTAGCCTCTCAGTTTCCCAGATTCTCTTTAATTCATTACCGCCGGGTCCCAGGCGCAGGTCCTCACGGGCCAGTGGCCGCATTCCGAATTCAGAATTCAAATCTCCGTCATCTGCAATCCGTTTTCCGACGTCGGTGATCTGTCTCCTCTCACCTGTCACGGGGCAATCAGCGACCACCGTCGGATTATTATTATCTTCATTTCCCGTCACATGAAACGTTCTGCGATCATCATACTCGGCCTGTTTACCACTGTTCCATTGTTTGATCGGCCGTAGGTACCCCACGACACGGGAATAGACTTCGGTTTCCTGATCACAAATCGAACATATTTTCTGCTCACCGTCTAGATACCCATGAGACGGACATATACTAAAAGTAGGTGTGAGGGTAAAATACGGCAGCCGGTAATTGTCAGCAACCTTTCGAATCAATCCTTTGATGACCGTTGTGTCACGGACCTGTTCCCCAAGGAATATATGCAGCACTGTCCCACCGGTATATTTGGTCTGCAGGGTATCCTGAAGGTTCAGGGTTTCATAGATATCATCGCTAAAATTGACGGGCAATTGACTGGAATTTGTGTAATAGGACGCCGCGCCATGGCGAACATCGGCTTCATTGGCACTAATGATGTCCGGATATTTATTCTTGTCCAGCATGGAGAGCCGATGGGAAGTTCCCTCTGCTGGTGTGGCCTCCAGATTGTAGATCTCTCCGGTATCTTCTTGGATTTTAGCAATTAAATCCCGCAAGTAATCCATAACTTCTACTGCGAAGGATTGCCCTCCCGCCGAAGTAATGTCTTCACCCAAAAAATTTAGACAGGCCTCGTTCATGCCGATGATGCCGATGGTAGAGAAATGATTCTTCCAGTACTGACCACTGTTGTTTTGAATATCTCTCAGATAATATTTGGCGTAAGGATACAGGTTATTAGCAGTGAATTTTTCAAGCACTTTGCGCTTGATGGACAAACTCTCCACCGCGATTTGAACTTTCTCTTTTAAAATTGAATAAAACTGGCTTTTATCTGAACTCAAATATCCAATGCGAGGCAGGTTGATGGTCACCACGCCGATAGATCCGGTCAGCGGATTGGCGCCGAACAGCCCCCCGCCTCGTTTGAGCAGCTCGCGGTTGTCGAGGCGCAGTCGGCAGCACATGGAACGGGCGTCTTCGGGAGACATATCCGAGTTGACAAAATTGGAAAAATAGGGAATGCCGTACCGACCGGTCATTTTCCATACAGGTTCGAGATTGGGGTTTTCCCAATCGAAATCAGCCGTAATATTGTAGGTCGGGATGGGAAAGGTAAACACACGTCCTCGGGCATCTCCTTCCATCATAACCTCGGCGAACGCCCGGTTGATCAGGTCCATTTCGGGCTGAAAATCCGCATAAGTTTCTTTGAGTTCGACACCCCCCACTATTACCGGTTGATCTCTCAAAGTGGAAGGCACATAGAGATCCATGGTGATATTCGTAAAAGGTGTCTGAAAGCCGACCCGGGTAGGTATATTAATGTTGAAAATGAACTCCTGGAGTGCCTGCTTTACTTCCTTGTAATCCAGCCGATCAAACCGAATGAAGGGCGCCAACAGGGTATCGAAATTGGATAAAGCCTGAGCACCGGCTGCTTCACCCTGCAATGTGTAAAAAAAATTGACGATCTGACCGAGGGCTGAGCGTAAATGTTTGGGAGGAGAGCTTTCCACCTTGCCTTCCACACCTCTGAAGCCCTGCTTCAACAAATCCTGCAAATCCCAGCCGACACAATACACCGATAGCAGGCTGAGGTCGTGAATATGAAGATCACCCTCTTTATGGGCACGGCGAATTTCCTGGGGATAAATGGAGTTGAGCCAGTACTCCGAGGTCACATCCGACGATATATAGTTGTTCAGCCCCTGCAGTGAATAACTCATATTACTGTTTTCTTTAACCTTCCAGTCACTCTTCTGGATATAGTGATTTACCAGATCTACGTGAGCCCGGGTGGTCATCTGTCTGATCTGGGCATGTTGTTCACGATATAAGATGTAAGCTTTGGCGGTTTTATAAAAAGGAGAGTCAAGCAGGACCCGCTCAACGATATCCTGGACTTCTTCCACTTCGGGTTCGGAATCCAGCTTCAGCTCGTGGGCCAAGGTTAAGACACGCAGCGTCAATTTCCTGGCTTCTCGTTGATCAAACTCGCTGGACGCCTTGCCCGCCTTGGCTATGGCAGCGGTGATTTTTGCAGAATCGAACTGAACAATCCTTCCATCTCTTTTTTTAATTTTCTCTAACACGTCGAAAATCTCCCTATTTTCACAATAGATTAACAACCAGTATCCACGGTCCGCTGAACAAATGAACTGCCCCGCGGCAAGCCGCGAAGTATCAATCAACTGAATTGGTCTATTTTACCGCAGCAAGCTGTGGGGAATGAGACCCAAAAAAGGAATAAAATTTGGCCGGTCGATGGCCTCGCAGTAATATCACTGTCCATTGCGAAAATACCGCCGTGACCTAATGAGTTTCCTGTTGATATGTAACCGGTCGGAATTTAAATCCGAAAAAACAAAGGCGTTGCGCCGATACTAAAGGTAACCCCCTGGGAAAGGAAAGGCATCTAGCCTTATGAGAAGATCATCAATGTTTTAGATGATAAAATATCTATACCACAATATATAGATCGATGCAAATAAAAATATCAACATATTGTGTCATAAAGCAAAATTATATTCTAAGTTGCAAAAATAATACTTATATTAGATAGTTAAAAAATACTTTATTCCAATGGTTGAAACCAATCCATAAAACGTCCATCTCTAAACTCAATGATATCGTTCATCAATTGCATCACCCGCGCGGTAATCGGTCCGGGTGTTTTAAGTTCCCGGTCTTCCAGTCGGTCGATCGGTTCGACTTTAATTCCGGTGTGGCAGGTGAAAATCTCGTCGGCTTGCGCCAATTCTATGGCACCCACTGGATCTTCAAGGACAGGTATTCCGATTTTAGCAGCCGCTTCAAGAATGGACATTCGGGTAATGCTGGACAGTATCCCGCCCAGGGGAGGCGTTTTAAGAACACCGTCTTTTACGATGAACACCGACTCAATTGATCCTTCGGCCAAATACCCATCGGTGTCCAATGCGATGCCTAAATCAAATCCGCGATCGTTGGCATCTTTGCGTATCAGATAACCGTTTAGATAGTTCGAACACGCCTTGGCAGCCACGGGAACCGTAGCCGGGTGAATCTTCCGCCACTTTGATACGCAAGCCGACAAAGAACTGGCATGGTCTAATTTTAGATCGTCATTTTTGGGGATGGCAAAGATAGCCAGGTCCAGCTTGGAATCCAAAACCAGGTTAATGATTGCCTCTTCACCCCAATAAGCCAACATTTTGATGAGTCCCCGTCCGAGATCATTCGCATCAACCGTGGTTTTAACGGCGGTAATGATCTCATCGGTGGAATATGCCAACTCCATCTCCAACAGCTTAGCGCTGGTCGCTAGCCGCTTGAGGTGCTGATCCATTCTGAATGCCATCGGGCCATCAGGTCCCATGTGGACACCAAAAACTTCAAAAAACGCGGATCCCCTTGAAAAACCATGGGATAAAAGCGGCACTGTGGCCTCCGACCAGTGAACCATGTTCCCGTTTAACCAGACTTTGGAATCTTTATTCATACGAACCTCCCTGATATATTTAGGTCCCTATCGAGTTCTATCGGACTTCTTCTTTTCATGCTTTGCCCCATTCGCCATTCTCTGAACTTTCGAGCCCTCCGCCCGCTGACACCTGACACCTGTCCTCTGATTTCTGCTTTCCATCACCTGTCTTTTGACATTTGCACTCTGCCCTCCGACTTCAACCTAGGGCGTCACCCAAATATAATCGCCAATATCCCATTCGACCGTATCGCCCACCGGAGCCAGATAAATTGTCCGAAAATCTACACGGGTCCGTTTGAATGCCCGGTCGGGAATCCCATACTTAAATTGGATGTGTCCATTTCCTGCCAGCACAATCATGACATCATTTTTAAGTTGCTGGGAAATCATCTCAGCCATAGCATCCTCCCAGACGGCCTGGGCGACGTAGAAATTTTCAAATTCAACCTCGCCCCTGAAATGGTGTTTGTGGCCATCGAAGACAGATTGAAGGTATTCTCGGTGATCCGGGTTGGTAGTATCGATCTGCAGAGGGAGGTGCTGTTTATCAGCTTCGTTTAAATTGTCAATACCGCCTTCGCGTATTTTGGGCGGAATATGGTTGGGAATGTTCAGAGCAACCAAACGAATATGATTTTCTTTGATAAATTCAAGAACGTCGCGGTATAGAGAAAAGTCAAATCGCCAATTGGCATACCAGTGGGATTTTTTCAAGAAATCCTTTTGATCCAGTTTACCCGCCGACCACAGATCAAGCACATCCTGATAGGTATGATCAAACATTTCCATGCCGACAACAATATTAGAATGTTCTTTGAAGACAGCCTGTATGACATCCAACTGGATTCGGTGGTGAGCGGCATTCGTGTGCTTTTCTCCGATATAAATAATCCGGCAACGAATCAAATCTGACAAAAGATCCTGGAAGGAGACCGGTTTTTCAAGTATTGCAGAAATAATTGCACCTTCTTCAAAAGACCGATCTGTGTCTTGAATCGTCAGCCTTTTGGTTGGTGTCCCCGCACACCCCCACAAAAAAATCAGTATCATCACACCGGCCAAATAACAGCCTGGCCTTTTGTCATTCCCATCAACCGCCCGCCTTGAAGTAATGTGTTTCATGGCTTGATTTTTTTCTTTGATCGACGTAAGATTTATCGCACTATGCCATCCAGCAAGATCCCCGTATTCAGAAAAATCGCAACACCGTGGTATCAGTCCAAAATGGTATATGGGCTTACCATTGTTTTTATGTTGATAGTGCTCGTGTTTGGACTGGTGGGGGTTTCGGTAACCCGCGAAGTCGAACAGTACCATGACTACTTATGGGTACCACTTGTCCTTGTTGCGCTGAGTGCCGGCGTCATGGTATCAGCCATCATCCGTTTAATCAGGCGACATTACCTCAAATAAATTCAGATCGCAAGGAAATTAGCGTAAACTGTCATTGCGAATCGAAGCACTAGGTTTGGAGCAGTGGGTGAACAAGCTCAATATAATGGTGAAGAATGCGGGCGGTGGCCCCCCATATGACGACATCTTTAAAGGGGTATCTCAGTTCATCAACATCAGGTATGCGTCCATGGAAATTGTTGGCATTGTGGGTTTGGACAAGTACACGGAAGGGAATTTTGAGGATTCGTGAAATTTCCGTCGGGTCGTGCCGCACCGGTCCAACTGCTTTCCAAAGTCCGGTAAATACTTCGATATCTCTATGGTTGATGGTTTGAAAGTGTCCCATTGAGCCGAGAAATTCAACCTGATTCCGGCTGATGCCCACCTCTTCTTCCAACTCGCGAAAAGCGCCTTCAAGTGGGCTGGTGTCTTGAGCGTCGAGATGCCCACCCGGCAAAGCGACCTGATTGCGCCAGGGATAGCCCTCGCTGTCCGCTTTCTGAATGGCCAGGATATGGGGTTCTCCAAGGTCAAACATCAGCAGAAATACACAGGCCGGCTTATAAATCCGGTAATCGGGGGGTTCCGGTGACGGATCGTTGCTGATAATGTCTTTTAATTCATCAACATCGAGACCCATGAGACTGTCAAATCTTGATTGCGCTGATGTTTTCATTCCGGCGGCAAATTGCATTTCCTGAGCCAAATCTTTTCTGTTAATTTTTAGAGAAACCTTCTCGAAGGTAGTTAATTTAAACTTTGTTATGCGAATTGGCTTCGGAAAAGCTTTTAACCATCATTTCACCCAGCTCTTTGGACCGATTTGTGGCGGCCTCAACAGCATTGATCAGAGTCGTACGCAGACCGCCACTTTCTAGAGTTGCCAGCCCCGCGATCGCCGTACCCCCGGGGGAGGTCACCTTATCCTTCAGCTGGCTGGGATGCTCCTGGGTTTCGATTAATAGTTTCGCTGCCCCCAACACCGTCTGAGCTGCGAGAAACAGCGAATCTTGGCGAGAGAGCCCTACTTTTACCCCTGCATCGGCAAGTGCATCCACTATCAAGAAGATATAGGCCGGGCCGCTTCCACTTAATCCGGTGGTAGCATCCATCAAATAGTTCTCTTTTAAAAAGATGCATTTTCCGATGGAATTAAAAATCTCCATGGCAAGGTTAATGTCCTCCTGGGTAGCCTGCCCACCGGCTGCGATGGCCGTCGCGGCCTCTTTTACGGCGGCTGCAATATTGGGCATCACCCGGATGAGTCGCAGGTCCTTCTGGACGCAAGTTTCCATGGCGGCCAAGGGGACGCCGGCAGCGATGGAAATCACGAGTTTAGACATGTTCAGTTTGGGTGCGGTTTCGATTAATACCGCCGATAGAATCTGCGGTTTGACCGCATAAATAATAATATCCGCATCATCGACTGCCTCAAGATTGTTGCCGGTAATGCGGACCTTGTATTTTGACTCGATTTCATCAAGCATATTCTGCCTGACATCGGTACAAATAATATTTTGGGGGGCAGATGATTTGGAACCAATCAAACCACTGACCAAGGCATCTCCCATATTACCGGCCCCGAGGATTGCAATTATTTTGTCATTTAACATAAAGTGGTTTTAATCCTTTCTAATTTATAGTCTCTATGGTCTCTCAAAAAATACTCGAGATGGTGCTTCTGAACGGTAAATCACTGCAGCTGCCTGATCCGAAGAGCCCACTTTCGATCTCCGAGCTTATCGGAAATACTTTTGGCCAATTCGTACCCATAGGCCTGGATGTCCATGGCATTCTCTGCCTTGTTGTATACTCGCTTTGCCCAGGCAGAATCGGAAAAATAGCTCAAGATGCTTTCGGCTACGTAAACGAGGTCATTGGTCGTGTTCATTTTATTTTCAGCGCCACTAAGCACCTGCCGGATCAACTCCTTGTCATGGGTCTGTTTCCAAATTGATGTAACCAGTTCATAGTAGTGGCCCCGATCACTGCAGTCTGCCTCTGCTTTTTTGTAAATGGATTGGGCCCATTCGCTGTCGGACAATAAGCCTAACACTGAGCCGGCCACATAAATCTGGCCGGTACGATCTTGAGCTTTTTCTTCAGCAGCAGACAACAGCTTTTTCACCCACTCCTGATCGCCGAATTTCGCCTTCACAATCGTCGCAAGTTTACCGAAATCGGTTTCTTTGACACACCGTTCTTCCAGCTCGGCATAGATTTTTCGCGCCCAATCGTCATCATTCAGGGTCGCTGATATACCCGCCACCAGATCGCTGTAATCGTGATAATCATTGCATTTTTCCAGCATGCGTTCATAGATCGCTCGGATCCAGTCGGAATCTTGCAGGTCATCGTGAATCCGTTGGCACAAATCCATGTATTCGGGAAAATAGGCACATAATCTTTCCGCCTTGGTGTAAAGCTTTCGGGTGTATGGGGTATCGCCGGTCTGCTCCTTGACATCGTGGGCCAGCTGGCTCATGGTAGCGCTGTTAATGCACTCCTGCTCACGCTTTACGAATTCGGTATATAGATCCTTGTGAGTTTCTCTTTTTTCAAGCTGGATTTTGGTGTCTGACAACCATTTTTCATCATCAGCATATTTGAGGACGGCTTCCGCGGTTTTCTTAAAATCGGCGGGTGTTTTTACAGCGATTTCAGCCTGCTTCAATACCTCCAGGGCAGCCTTTTTATCCTTGATGTCATCTGCCAGGGCCGCCGCCAGTGTGGTCAGTTGACTGCAATCCGGCTTCGCCCCGGCTGCCTTGCGGTAAACTTCGCCTGCAAACCCGGTATCCCCCGTATCCTTTAAAACAGCTTTGGCCAGTTTGACAAAATCGTTATAGGAGCTAAATTTGGTTTCAGCGCTCCTGTAGACGTCCAGGATCAGATCCTTGTCATCAAGTTTGCCCGCAATAGATCCGGCTAGCTTTATCAGGTCATCCCCGCTTTCCATCTTTTCCCGTGCCTTTTGATAGAGATCCCGGCTATAATCTTTATCATCCAAATTCTCAAGGGCGGTCTCGGCCAACTTCATCAATTCCAAACCCGAGTCCAAAGACGATTCTGCTTTGGCGAAGATGGTCTTGGCCAATTCCGCATCTGAAAGATTTGCCATGACACCGTTGGCCAGCACCGCATAATCATCGGCTTTTTTGCAATTTTCAAGTGCTGAATTGTAGGCCGCTTTGGCTCCGTCCGTATCGTCAAATACTTGTAAAAGACTATTGGCATAATCATTGTAATCCGCTACGGTTTTACACTTATCGAGTGCCTCGGCGGTTATTTCTTTGGCAAGTTCCTCGTCTGACATCATCTCGAGGACGTTTTTGCTGAGTTCCAGAAAATCTTTTATTTTGATGCATTTTCCCTTGGCCGCCAAACATAGTTCCTTGGCCGTTTCATTGTCACCGATGTCTTTGGCAGCTTTGGCAAGATTCATGAATTCTTCGACATTGGTACAATAATCCTTGCCCTGGGTCAAAAAAGTCTTTGCTTTGGCTTGATCATCGAGTGCCTCGGAGGTAGCGCCTGCCAGCAGCATGAAATCATCGGCATATTCCGCCCAATCGGCGGCTTCGTCAATGAGGCGCCCGGCCCATTCTTTGTCGGATAATTTTTCTATCACTTCTTTGGCCAGCTCCAGGTAAGTTTCGGTTGAATCGCAAGCTTCTTCTTTTTCTTCCAACTCTTCTTTAATTCCCATATTTCCCCCTTAAAATTTCAGTTTGAACGTCCTTTGGAAATAAATAAACCACCCCGCAGAATAGCTGCGAGGTATCAAAATGAATTATTAACTTATTGGCCTTGATGCAGTGCAGCGAAAAATTCTTTTGGTTAAACCGTTTCATAATATTTTTTGCGGAATCATGCAACTATCGATTTCAGGCAACCGTTTTTCCGCATGTCTTCGCTGGATTGACAACATCCTTCAACAGCATTATCCTTGAAGGTGTTTTTAGCGGTCACCCACGACAGCCACATTCTTGAAAGGATAATCGTTCATGCAGCTAAGTGAGATGAAAGAGGGACAGTCTGCGACAGTTGTTCATGTCGGGGGAAACGGGATTTTGCGGCGCCGCATATTGGAAATGGGCATCCTAAAAGGTGTTGAAGTATATATTGAAAAATATGCCCCCCTCAGGGATCCTCTTGAATTGATTGTTAAAGGATACCATGTTTCTCTAAGAGTCAAAGAAGCTGCCAAGGTTGAGGTGGATAACGTCAGATAGGCCATTTCGCATGCATCCCAAAAACCTCACCATTGCCCTTGCTGGCAATCCGAATTCCGGCAAAACCACCATATTCAATAATATCACTGGTACCCGACAGAAGGTCGGCAATTGGCCAGGGGTGACGGTTGCCAAAAAAGAGGGGCAGATTCATAAATATGGCTATGATCTCAAACTGATCGATTTGCCCGGTACCTATAGCCTGACACCATTTTCCATCGAAGAAATCGTCGCTCGAAACTATATTCTTGACGAACGACCGGATGTGGTCGTTGACATTATTGATGCATCCAACCTGGAGCGCAGTCTTTACCTGGCGACTCAGCTGAGAGAGCTTGATTGCAAAGTATTGTTCGCCCTGAACATGGCAGATCTTGCCCGAAGTCGTGGCATGAAGATTGATGGCGACAAACTCTCCCAATTGCTTGACGTACCGGTGGTGTTTACTGTCGGCAACAAAAATGAGGGCATTGAGGTCTTGTTGAAACAAGCCATAAAACTGGCGGAGACTCCCACTATTACCCCTAAAAAACGCAATGTCAAATACAGCAAGGACATCGAAAGCGCCATCACCCGGCTGCAGCACTTCATTGAGGAAAAAACAGATGGAAAGACGCCCTATAACCCTCGCTGGACTTCGATTAAGCTACTGGAAGATGACAAAATTATAAAAGAACGTATTCTACAAAGTGCCGATGGGCACGGTCTTGAAATTCTGCAGACCACCCAGGCCCTACGCAAGCACCTTGAACAGCGTTTCGATGACGATCCCCAAATTGTAATGACCGATGAACGCTATGGATTTATTGCGGGCATCATCAAGGAAATCCAAACCACCTCCACCAAGCAACGTGTTGATGTATCGCGAAACATCGACCTGGTGCTGACCAACCGTTTTATCGGATTCCCGATCTTTCTATTTTTTATCTGGGCCATGTTCCAGCTGACCTTCACCCTGGGTACCTATCCGATGGAATGGATCGATGCTGGTATAGGCTGGTTTTCGGCAACCCTGGATAGTCTGTTGCCGGGCAGTCTCTTCAAAGCGCTCCTTCTGGATGGGGTCATCGCCGGTGTCGGCAGCGTGATTGTTTTTCTACCGAATATTCTGATCCTTTTTTTCTGTATCGCCC
>JASFSK010000075.1:0-12034 GCA_050114455.1 Desulfobacterales bacterium
TGAGTGGCCTTTCATTCCACAGCACAAGGGCACGTCAGGCCGAAAGCCTTCGTAAAATGTTTTTGGCTATGGCAGACGATATCCGGGTTATTCTGATCAAGCTGGCCGACCGGCTTCACAATATGCGCACCCTCCAATTTCACAAACCCAATAAAAGAAAAAAAATTGCCGGAGAAACTCTTGACATTTATGCACCAATTGCCGCGCGACTTGGTATCTACTGGATGAAAAATGAACTTGAAGAAACTTCTTTCAAATATTTTCAACCGGAGGAATATAATCGAATTCAAAATTTGGTGGCCAAGACCAGTACAGAGCGAACCAAATATATGGAAACGGTCAAAGGCTACATCAAGAAAAAAATGGATGAGGCTAATTTAGAATGTGAAGTTCTGGGGCGCAACAAAAATTATTACAGCATCTTCACTAAGATGGTTTCTCAGAATCTTCCCTTTGAAGAAATATATGATATCATAGCCTTTCGGATCATTCTGGACTCGATCTCCCATTGTTATGAAGCCCTGGGTCTCATTCATTCCATGTGGAAGCCCATCGATCACAAGTTCAAAGATTATATCGCTCGTCCCAAGGCGAATATGTATCAATCATTGCACACCACCGTTGTCGGGCCCTTTGGTGAACGCATCGAAATCCAGATCCGAAACTGGGAGATGGATCGGGTTGCCAAATCCGGCATTGCCGCGCATTGGAGTTATAAAGAAGGCAAACGAATCGATGAGAATATCAGCGAAAAATTTGCCTGGATCCAGGACCTTGTCGATAACCAGGAAAACTTTCGGGACCCGGACGAGTTCCTGGAAAACGTACGCATCGATTTGTTTCAGGATGAAGTCTATGTGTTTACGCCGCGAGGTGAGATCAAAACCCTGGCGAACGGAGCGACCACAGTCGATTTTGCATATATGATCCATACCGAGGTCGGCAATCAATGCACCGGTGCAAAAGTGAACGGTCAATTGGTGCCACTGGTATATCAATTGAAGACCGGTGATATCGTCGAGATAATAACCTCCAAAAATCATCATCCCAGCAAGGATTGGCTGAAATTTGTTAAAACCGTCAAGGCCCGATCAAAAATTCGCCAGTGGATAAAAACCCAGGAAAAAGAGCGCAGTATCAGCTTGGGCCGGGAGATGCTTGAAAAGGCTTTTCGCAAGGAGAAACTGAATTATAGCAGTCTGTCTAAAACCGATGAATTAGCAGATGTTGCGGAGCATTTTGGATTCAAGACGATTGATGACCTGGTTGCCAATGTTGGTTACGGAAAAATTACACCCCTGCAGGTCGTCCGAAAATTTGCTCCCAAATCAAAGACGGAAGAGACTCAGGAAACGATATTCAATAAACTCATTGAGCGGGTCAGCCGTAAGAAAAAGCTCAAAACGGGGGTGCTTGTCAAGGGTGTTGATGATATTCTGATTAAATTCGGCAAATGCTGTCAACCGGTACCCGGCGATAACATTATTGGCTATATAACCAGAGGTTATGGGGTAACGGTTCATCGCACCACTTGCGTCAATGCACTGGAGCTGACCCCAGAACGTCAAATTGAAGTTGAGTGGAACCAGGATGCCACAGAGATGTATCCGGTCAAAATTCGGATTATCTCACATGACCGACAAGGACTGTTAGCGGACCTTGTTGGAAATATCAGTAAATACGGTGCCAATATCCTCCATGCCACATCTGATACCCGTGACAGCAAAATAGTCGACAGCTATTTTACCATCGGAGTGGAGGACACCAGTCATTTGGAGAAGATTTTGTCGGCTATCAGGAAGGTTAAACTCGTACAGGATGTAAAAAGGATTGGTTAGGACGCCTTTGTCACATATCCAGATTTAATACAGCTGGTGCAGACAACTATTTTTTTGACCTGGCCGTTTGACATTGCGCGCACGCGCTGGAGGTTCGGGTTGAATCTTCGCTTGGTTACATTGTGAGCATGGCTCACATTATGGCCTACCATCGGTTTTTTGCCGCAAATTTCACATACCCTGGACATCTTTGTTCTCCTTGGTCGACCTACTCAAAATCGATATAGATCAACTATTGGTAAATTTAACTTAAACAAAAGCATTAAACGCGTCTATTTACACTAAAAGCGCAACTGAGTAAAGGTTTTTTTATTCCTCAGTTCCAGATAACGAGGCCTCACATTTGGCGATATACTTCAAGGCATCCTGATGGTACCCCACATCGGGATAGTTGGACAAAACCGACATGAAGCGTTGCAAAGCGGCTTTATAATGTTTTGATTTATAATAAAAAAGCCCGATATAAAAGTCATTTCCAGCCAGGCTTTTTAAACACTTGGGGATATGCTCGGAAGCACTGCGAGCGTACGGATCGTTGGGAAATTGTTCGTTCAGACGCTGAAAGGTTTCAAGGGCCTTGCGAGCCGGTGTCTGGTCGCGGTCAATTGTGTCGATCTGGTCGTAATAGCAACGCCCGATTTGATAGATGACGTAGGGAACTGCCTCGTTTCTTGGATGTAGCTTTTCAAATTCTTCATATGAGAAAATGGCCTCTTCATATTGCTCCAACTGATAATGAGCATCGGCAATTTTCAGCTCCGACAGAATCGCATACTTAGAAAACGGATACCAGTCCTTTAATTGTTGAAACTTTTCTATGGCCTCCTTGTAGTCTCCATCTTCATACGCATCCATTCCATCCCAGGCCAGTTGCTGGGCCGTCCCGGTCTCTTCTTTGCCGGTGATGGCATTCCATGTCTTTTTCAGCGCAGAACATCCGGCGCCGAGAAACACAATGACGATTCCGACAACAACGAGGCGTTTCATTTCTCTATTGCTGAAATAGCTAAAGTAATTTATTGACGGCTTCTTCTAGTTTTGATTTGGCAACCATGCCTGTGATTTGTTCGACCACATCACCGCCTTTAAAAAAGATGAGGGTGGGGATGGCTTTTATGCCGAATTTTCCCGGTGTAACAGGACTATTGTCAACATTGCATTTTGTAAACTTAATTTTGTCACCGAACGTATTTGCGAGATCTTCGACCACCGGTCCGATGGCTTTACAGGGACCACACCACGGCGCCCAAAAATCAACCAGTACCGGCTTGTCAGATTGTAAAACTTCTGTCTCAAAATTCCCGTCATCTATATCCAAGATACCTTCTGCCATAACATTGTTTCCTTTCCTTATGATTCACAATTTATCAATTATAGTTATGAGGTTGTATATTGTCAACCTTGGCGGGAATTGAAAAATGTTGGCTGATCATTACGGTTTGATGCGGCGAGTGATATCTTTTATCGCTTTGGCTGATTACGATTCGATCACTCCTTATTTTGCCTTTTCAATCCGTTGAACTGAAAACTTAAGCATTGATTTGGAATTGGGATTCTGGCAGAATTTTATATTGGGTAGCAAGACACACTCCGCAGGGAATTAAACCCAATCATTCCAGATCCAGATTGTGACCTGTATTTCATCTGGGCATAAAGGATGACGAAATGAATAATAGCCTCCGTATCGGAGCTCTGATCTCGGGCAGTGGAACGAATTTGCAGGCGATCATCGATTCCTGTGAGAGCGGAAAAATTAACGGTCAAATGGTTTTTGTCGGGTCGGATTATCCTGAATCTTCGGGCTTGCAAAGAGCCCGGGGAAAAAACATCCCGACATTCTCCGTCGACTATCAATCAATCGTCAGAGCTTTTAGAAAAGAACCTTCACAAGCAGTATTGCCAGCAGATTTCGATTTCAAGGAAATACATGCGAAACAAAATTTTTTTGCTGATCGAGATGATCCGTCAAAAGGTAAATTTTTCTTAATGACCCGCGCTATCGCTGAAGCCAGGCTGCTGGAAGCAATCCGGCCATATCCGTTTGATCTATTGGTTTTGGCCGGTTTTATGCGGACTTTAACACCTTATTTCATTGACCGGGTAAATACTGTAACCAATCAGCCGCGTATCATGAATATTCATCCGGCGATTCTTCCCTCTTTTCCGGGGCTTGACGGATATGGAGATACGTTTCGCTATGGTTGCAAGGTGGGCGGATGTACCGTCCACTTTATCGACTATGGTGAAGATACTGGGCCGATTATCGGACAGCGGGCTTTTCAAATCCAACCTGAAGACTCGCTCGAATCGATTCGTAAAAAAGGTTTAGAACTGGAATGGGAGCTTTATTCAGAATGTATCCAGCTATTTGCGGAGCAACGTATTAAGCTGGTGAAAATGGAATACGAACTTCGGGGCGGTGAACAAGCGAGCCGGACAGTGGTAAAAATAATTGGTTCGTTATAAATATGTTCTGGCACCCAGGTAACGCGATTTATAATAACTGTTTGACATGGAGGAGATGCGGATTCTTCGTCCGCTGCTGGGAGCGTGCAGAAATTTTTTATTCCCTATATAAATACCTACATGGGAAACCCTTCCGCTGCCACTGGTTGCAAAAAATACCAGGTCCCCTTTCAGCAGCTGACCAGATTTGACCGGTTTGCCGACCTTCCATTGCTGTCGAGACGATCTCGGAAGTTCCAAGCCGTTTAGCCGGTAGACTGCCATGGTCAACCCGCTGCAATCAAAACCCGTATCGGACGACTGCCCTCCCCAACGATAGCGGACCCCAATGAACTGGTTTGCGGTTCTCACAATTTCTTCTCTGAGATTTTCTTTACCTTGCGAGTCCCGCCTGGCCAGCGAATGATCTGTTTTATCGACAATATAATAATCGTCGATGATGCCGCCAGTTTTCAGGTTATCGGCGTTTATCCGGGCCGCTCGCTTGGTAGGGTAGCTGCCCACTCGAACCTTGAAAAGCCCGGCACGATCACGAAAATGGTAGGCGTCCAGCCCTTGATGTTGAAGCTCTGCAGCCAATTGAACAGCATTGTCTAATTCTGCAAAAGCCCCAACCTGAATGGTGTAGCCGACGGGTGGAAGTGGCTTCGGCAACGACTTGTGTATCGTATGCCGCGAAACGCCAGACTTGTTGCCACAACCCAAAGTTATGAGCAAAACAACCATGGCTGCCGCCATTTTTAGCTGCAGCGGTCTAAGCATCTTGATATAGTGCCCGTTTTCATTCGCCAGTGGTGAAGATTTATTTTTACAAAGGCGGATAAGCGTCAGAGGAAGGATTTTTGACCTTATTCATCAATCGATTAGGGATTCACACCGATTAGCACTTTTACGATCACCGGAAAAGCGACAAATGTGCCGACCGTGCTTCCCAAATTGGTGAATACCACAACCAACAATATTCGTGTCACTTTGTTCTTCCAAAAGCCTTTTACCGAAAGGATGTCTTCTGAAAGACGCTCTATATCCTTAACTTTTGGTTTTCGTGAAAACGCCTCAACAAGGCCGGAGACCCAGCCGGCCGCAATCATCGGGTTTAACGAAGTCAACGGTGCCGCTAACATTGAGGCGATAATTGTGACCGGATGGGCCAGGGCGATGATAGCTCCTAGTCCCGCTAGCATCGCATTGGCGGTTATCCACCACACAATCATATCTTTGCCGGCTTGCTTGCCCCCATAAAAAAATCCTGCTATAAACATGGCCATAATAACGGCAGGAATGAGCCATTTCAACAGCCCGGCGAATCTTTTCTTAGGTGGTAGCTTTTCGAGTGCCGCGATATCGATATCGTTGTTCCAATTGTTCTTAATGCCGGGAACATGGCCGGCACCAACCACGGCTACAATTTTTTTGCCGGGGGCGGTTCGGATTTTAGCGGCCAGGTACCGGTCGCGCTCATTGATCAAGATTTCTTTTAGGACCGGCAGTGATTTACCGACCTCGTTGAGCAACGTTTCAAGGACATCTGCCTGTTTCATTTTTTCAATATCTTCTTCTTTGATGTCGTCGACTTCGCCTAAAGAAAGGATCAATTGAAATAGGAGCTTGATCTTGTTCCACAGTCCCATTTCCCGCCAGGTTCGCGATAGGGTCGTTCGGATGTCCCGGTCGGCCAGATGAATTTCGGCTCCAACCGCCTCCGCTGTTTTAATGGCGGCGAGCATCTCTTCGCCAGGTTTGATTTTCAGCTTTTTGGCGATTCGTTTCTGAAATGATGCCAGCAATAGATTTGAAAGCAAAAGAAACGATTTTTTTTCTTTTATGATTTTGACGATGTCTGTCTCCTGCCAACGTTCTTTCTGACGAATCGACTGATATCTGGATTGGCACAATTCGACACAGACCGTATCCGGATTTTCTTCCTGGATGACACTGGTAACCTGTTGCGCACTTTCCTTGGATACATGGGCGGTGCCCACAAGAATAACCTGCTTGTGGTCACATTCAAGATGGTGCACCATTTCGGTGTTGTCAGTAATAGGCATAAGGTCAAGTTTTTCCTTTATTTTTTTGAACTTGCAATATATTACATATAAACTGGTAAGGCAAGGTCAAACTGGAACGTCGGTCGGGCAAACCCATTTGGAAACGCATAAACGGGGGCTGAAAACATTTTCTCCCTGACGATATCCATCCCATTATGCGGCGGCGTAAGAACCAATAGGTCTTATTAAAACCGGCAAAGCGCGGGGTTTCCAATGCTGATTTATGATGACATCTATTCCTGGGAAGGTTGGGGCGGAAAACTGCGTTTAGCCAGTGGGAAATGCCGCTTACGTATTTTCGATCTGAAAAAACGTAACCCACAGGGTTTGGCACATTTAAAGCCAATGGTTGTTATCGTCTCAGATATTGCCGAAAGTCCCATGTCTGTTAGAAGCTGTTGTGGACATATCGCCACCAGTGTAGCCAGGGAATTTAATTTCAATCCCCATCGGATGTTATTTATCGAATATTATCCCGAGACCGTTTACGGGCAGAACCGACAGCACACGATTGCGGAAAAATACGATCTTGTAGAATTCAATTGGCGCCAGGGCAAAGCCATTGAACCCAAATGGCGCACACTAAAGCCACCATTGCTTGATATGGTCGTATCATTGGTGGAGTAAACGTAGCATAGAGCATGGCGCATGGGGCAGAGGGAAAAAACGAAGAAGCTGGGAGATTGGGAAGCTTTGAAGGTGTAAACGAAAAGCGCTCAAGGTTCAAAGCTGAAAGCTCAAGTATCAAAGGGGAGCCTTGATAACTAAATAAACCGCCCAATGAATTAGGACATTGGGAAACCAGCAAATATAACCGTGCTCCATATCGAGTGGGAAATTATTACCGGTGCCAAATTCTTGAGGCGCCAATACATGGCTCCCCAGAAGGCACCAGCTATGCCGGCAGCCCCGATTAGCATGAAATTGCCCGACCATATGTGGACGCCAGCATAAACTGCGGTAGCTATCAGCCATCCCTGCCATTGACCGAAACGAACCATTAGGTTTTTCTGTAAATATCCCCGCCAATAGAGTTCTTCAGCAGGTCCTGTAATGAAAAAGAGCAGCAGCGCAATCCGCCACATTGGTGTGCCAGCCCCCTTGTCATAGATCCCGCCGATTTGCGAGGCCGCGAAATCAAACAAACCGGTTGAGACCCATTTTCCAATCCAGAAAATCAAATACAACACCAAAGCGGATAAGAGTCCTAAAATGAAGGCGTTTAAATTAAATTGCAGATCCTCTTTTCGGCTGGGTTGCAGCCAGAGGGACAACAACGCCAAGGTTGCGGCTGAAAATGATATTTTTATCCAAAACGTGGTCCAGGCAAGATAAAAGGTGACAAACCATAATATTGTCGCCAATATCACCGTTCCGACCAGTGAAGCGGTGTGAAAGTCAGAGTGTTTCAAAATGCCCCCTCGAGAATCAGCGATATGACGAGCAGCAGGCCGAAGGCCGTGTCCAATTGTGCTGTACGCGCATCTGCGTCTGCGGGTACCTGCTTCATCATCTGGACCAGCAATCGTACCGCCAGGGGTATCGACAGCAGGACTATCAGGGACCATAGGTAAAGCGGACCAACCAATGACATCAAAATGATGCCCAGGTAGGCTACCACCACCAGCGTCGCATACAAAACCAAGCCTTTGCGTCGACCTAGAACTATCGCCAGGGTTAAAATACCCTTATTCCGATCATGGGTGATGTCGCGAATATTGTTGGCAAGCAGCACCAGTGCTACCAGAACCCCGAACGGGAGGGAAATCCAGAAGGCATTCATGCTAAAAGCCTGGCGCTGCACAAAGAAAGCGCCCGCCACCATCAGCGGTCCCCACATTAAAAAGACGGATATCTCTCCCAGGGCACTGTATTTGTATTTGAGCGGCGGAGCCGTGTAAGTGAAACTGCCGAAGGCACCAATCACGCCAATCCACAAAAGTTCCCAGCCGCGGGTTGCCGCCAAATAAATACCGATTGCGATGGACAGGCCATAAAGCACGAAAGACACGCCGCGCACCTGCCCTGCATCAAGTTTTCCTTCTACCAGAGGGTGTGGTCGGTATTGGGCGGTGGATACTTCGCGGGTGTCCACACCACTTTTGACATCATAGTAATCGTTGAGCAAATTTGTGGCGGCATGCAGCAAAATCGTTCCAAACAAAGTCACAATATACAAAGACCAGGAAAAACTGCCCTCGATGGCACCAAGGGCAGCTCCAACGCTGACGGAGATCGCGGTCATTGTAAAGGACCAAGGGCGACTGGCGAGAAACCAATTTCGATAAACGTTCATCTTATTCAATTCATACAAATTGTTGGTTTAGGTGGTTATAATCGATTCGATAGAAAAGAGATCAGACTGAGTGGAGATGATTTCTACTGATTTTCCCGGACTTCTTCGGCGGCCTTGCGTGCTTGCTCAACAGCCTTTTCAGCTTGTTCGACGGCCTCTTTGGCCTCGGCACGGGAAGCTTCAGTTTCTGCTATGATGCGGTTAACCCGTTTTCTGAACTTCTTTCTTTTGTTTCTGGTGGAAGTGAGTCTGCGAATATACTGGTTGTTGTACTCATACTCTTCCTGTGCTTTTTGCACGGCCTGTCGAGCCTGATCTTGGGCTTTTCTGGCCCGGATTTCAGCCTGGCGCGCTTTTTCTATTTGCTCTGCCTTGTCGAGCTTTTGGCGCAGTTTATCCTTTTTACTCTGGATTGCCTCAATTTCCTGCGGCGTCTTTTCTTCATATCTCATCACTTCAATATCTTTTGCGCTATCTTTCTCTGGCGGCGGCTGGTCGGATAAATGTATCACCCCGTTTTGGTCGGTCCAGGTATAAATTTTTTGTGCATTGAGGCTCGATCCTATATAGGTTGCCAGAAAAAGACTGATTGTAATGATAAAAGGCTTCATCCGTACCTCTAGCACTCTAATAGCTCTTGACTGTATCGTCCTGGGTCTTTTGCCGTTTTGGATTCGTTCTCTTCAATCCAAGCTTTCCGGTTTAAACGCAGCAAGTCGTCTGGCACGAGGATCAACCACCAAACATAGATTGACGTCCAGATTATATGGATATATTTCGTTGCTGTCAAATTGATAAAAACACACAATTCATCTTCAAATCGCCCCTGAGGCGACTTTGCCCGATGGCGCCAAACACGGTACCCACGGTACCAATGACTTCGGTAGACTTTGTATGGCGGCCCCTGTCCTTCCGGGGGAACTCACCAATAATTTCTTAAGATGCCCTGGACACGTTTCTCGGCCTCGACAGCGGTGCAACCAGAATTCAGGTTGGGGCGGCCATGCAAGGCCATGTTTCGGCTGAAGCAATTTCGATGGGAAAATACAACCGGCAATTGCGGGTTGCAAGTTGGAAGGTGCAGGTTACGGGTTGAGGTTTTCCACCTCCGTCATCTGGCCTCTGATATCTGTCATCTGTTTGCCTGGCTCCAGAATTTTTTCAATTGCGCGGCAAACTGCTCGTGACTCCGCACCCTGATGGGTGCCCATTCTTCGGGGAGCAAAGCACGATAACGATGGGTGGCATAGCGCTGATCAATTAAAAGGACGACACCACGGTCCTTTTCGGTACGAATCACCCTACCGGCGGCCTGAAATACCCGGTTGATTCCCGGATATTGGTAAGCATACTCAAAACCCGCATTATGGATTTGGTTAAAATAATTTCTGATTAATTCGTTTTCCAGCGAAATTCCCGGAAGCCCCACCCCCACAACGACCGCCCCGGATAACCGTTCGCCAACCAGATCGATGGTTTCGCCGAATATACCGCCCATCACGGCAAAACCCACCAGGGAATTGGCGGAATCTCGTTTAAAGCGGCTTAAAAAATCTTCTCTATCAGATTCGTTCATCTCAGGAGTTTGAAGCATAAATTTGTGATTTATACTATTTGACTTAAGGCAATCAGATACCATCAGCATGTACTCATAGGACGGGAAAAAAACCAGATAGTTGCCTTTTTTCTGATTGATCAGGGTGAAAATCGCTTGTGAGACCTGATGTTTGGTTTTCTCACGATCTCGATAATAGGTCGAAATTCTTTCGGATATAAAAAGATTTAGATTTTTGCCCGGAAAGGGCGACGGAATAATCAAACCATGAGCATCTTCGTCGCAGCCTAAAATTTTTTTAAAGTACGCCATCGGGGTCATTGTGGCAGAAAAAAAGATCGCTGACCGGCAGCGCTTCAAGACATTTTCCATTGGGATGGACGGATCGATGCAAAAGAGTTTGATTTTCAGATCTTTTTTTATTTTTTCATAGCAGGTCGCGTAATTTTCATCATATTGTTCCGCCACCCTCATAAAACCGGTTATCGAAAAAAAGAGGTCAAGCAATGCTTCGCGGAATGGCGCTTTTTGGTTGAGAGAAAGCCAGCGATCCGTGATGCCGAGAAATCCGTGAAACATCGGATACAATTCATGGGGCGGCTGTTTGGTATGCCGACCGGAGCCTTCATCCGCGCATTTTTTTCTTTCTTTGACCAATCGATAATTAATCTTACCGAGTATTTTGTAGGCCTGGGGGAGCTCGTTTCGAATGGCACGACGCACATCCAAGATAGACTGCTTAAAAATATCTGCCGAAAACATTTCCCGGGAGCGGTCGACCAGATTATGCGCTTCATCCACTAAAAAAGTGTAGTTATTGTTTTTTTCCTGGAAAAATCGACGTAGAAACACTCGCGGGTCAAAAGCATAATTATAATCGCATATGATACAGTCCGCCAAATGTGATAGTTCCAGGGAGAATTCAAATGGACAAACTTCATGGATGCGTGCCGCATTTTCTATGGCTGTTCGTATGAAGGCATCACGCTGAAACATGTCTTCTAAGGCTTGATTGATCCGGTCATAGTAACCGCGAGCAAATTCACATTCCTCCGGAGTGCACGTGTCCCCGGATTTAAAGCAGATTTTGTCTTTGGCGGTGATCGTCAGAGATTTAAGTTTGAGCTGTTTTTGGCGCAATTCGTCCAGCGCTTTTTCCGCTGTGATCCTTCCGGTGGTGCGGGCCGTCAGGTAAAATATTTTGGTATTCAATCCTTCGGCAATGGCTTTTACCGCTGGGAAAATGGCTGCCATGGTTTTTCCGATACCGGTTGCCGCTTGCACCAGAAGCTGGCCGCCGGTTTTGACTGTCCGGTAGACGCTCACCGCCATTTCACGCTGACCAGGGCGATAACTATCAAAAGGAAATATCAGTTTACGGATCGATGCATCACGCAGGTGTTCCCAATCAACAAGCAATTGTGCCCAGTCAAGATAGCCGGCCACCAAGTCACTGAAAAATGCTTCAAGTTCAGTTAGGGTAAACTCCTGTTCAAATTGGCGAGTTTCCCCGGTCTCTGCCTGATAGTAGGTCAACTGTGTGCCGATTTCGTCCAGATTGTGCTGATTCGCATAGATAAAGGCGTAGCATTTAACCTGCCCCCAGTGAAGGGGTTCCTGATGATCTTCATAATACGCCAAATTGCGGGCAGTCGTTTTAATCTCCTCAATCACAACCCGATTCGGTTCACTATAAACGCCGTCTATTCTACCTCCAATTTTTAAATTAAAATGATCGGTTTCAATTTGATGCGAGACGGCGACCTCAGGTGTGTAATTTTCGGGGCGGGACTGCTGGATTTTTTGGTGGATCCGAATGGCATCTGCCGGA
>JASFSK010000076.1:0-12007 GCA_050114455.1 Desulfobacterales bacterium
CGAGGGCCCGATAATTGGAACAACCCCGTTGACCAAAGCTTCCAGGAAATTTTGACCGCCCAGGGGCGCCAGGCTGCCGCCTACAAATGCCGCTTGGGCAAGTCCATAGGCGGCTGATAATTCCCCGAACGTGTCCCAGAGAATAACGCGGCCGGTTTGTATCCGCCGATCGATTTTAGAGCGCAGGCTGTGCCCAATGCCACTGTCAGCCAGCCGTTTCTGCCAGGCTGGGATACGGTGCACATGCCGAGGAAACAAACCGATAACAGCCTCCGGTCGAGCATGGAGGAGGTTTTGAACGATATTGTTAACAAGGCTCTCTTCTTCTTGTCTGACGGATGCCAGCACGACAAACGGGTTGTCAGCCGGTAAAATAGTTCTGAGTTTTTTTTTATCATCGCCGCCAGATGTCCCCGCAAAAATGCGGTCGAATTTTATATTGCTCATGACATCAACGCCTGCATCTCCAAACAACCGGTGGAAACGCTGCGCATCTTCATGGGAAATCGCCAAAACCTCATCCGGCCTGATCTTTTGCCAAAGGGATGGCCATATGAGGTATCGTTTCAGACTTTTATCGGTTATTCGACCGTTAACAATGAGCACTTTGCAGTGGCTTTCTTTGAGGGCACGAAGAAGACCGGGCCATATTTCCGTTTCCATCAAGACCATGACTTTGGGCTGAATATCGGCGACTGCCATTTGCATTATGGCGGGTTTATCAAAAGGGAAATAACGCACTTGCAGCTGAATTCGGTCGTTGTTTGATATCCGAACTAATAAATTTTGTTTAAGAATTTCAATTCCCTGACTGGTGTTGGATGTCACCAGAATTCCAAGCGGTTTGGTGGTGCTCAGGCCTGTGATTAATTCTGACGCCAGGTACGCTTCTCCCACTGATGCTGCTTGAATCCAGAGATGCGCAGGCGATAAGCCGGCTTTCAAGGTGCGTTGCCTGAATCCTTCGGCCAAGCGGTGGTTCCGTCGGAGCAAGGGCAGGGCATAGCCCCAACTCAGATCATAGAGCCGGAATGCAAATTTTTCTATCAAATTTAGTGACATATTGACTGGATCATATTTAAATGGCCATGGCTTGTCAATATTGACAGCAACAAAGTTGTCTGTTACTCAATTCATAAGCCACCGGTGACAAATAATGTGCTCATACTGTTGCCGCGAGGGCATGCCTGGATACAGATGTGATCGATGTCGGCGGCTTATGAATTGAGATAAAATAGAATTTTTAAATGTTTTGTTCTCAACCCATTATCTGCATCAGCAGAACAGCCACCACTTTTATTTTTCCAATAATGAGCCCACATGACAATCAATTTCGATCTCCATAAACATAAAGATACATCAGCCGGTCGGACGGGCAAGAACCTTAACCGGTTCGTGGCAGGGATCGGCCGGAAGCATATTCTCAGAATCGGCAAATTTCTCGGACGGCTCGCATATGTTCTGGATGTGCCTCACCGGCGCATCGTGCGGCGTAATCTGGCATTTGCCTACCCGGACTGGTCACAAACGGAGATCAAACGCATTTCCGGGCGCATCTTCCAGAATTTAGGCATTACCTTTGTGGAGATCCTGCAGCTTTTTGTCTTATCCAAGGCAGACATTCTCGCCCGGATCGAGGTGGTGGGTTTGGAACATCTGCAGCGCGCACAGCAAAGTCGAAAAGGTCTAATTATAATTTCGGGACACCTTGGAAGCTGGGAGATGGGTCTGTTATATGCCTGTTGTATTCTGGACAAACCGAGCCTCGGTGTCGCCAAAAAGTTTCGGTTTGGACCGCTCAATCGGCGTATTCATGATCTGCGCACTCGCTTCGGGCTGAAAATTGTTTACAAAAAGGGAGCGGTGCCCGAAATGAGAAAGATGCTTCGCCATGGCGGCATTATAGGGCTGCTGGTCGATCAGAGCAGACGATCGGAAGGTGTGGAAGTTACCTTTTTTGGCCGCAAGGTGACTGCCACCCCTGCTGCCGCCTTTCTGGCGCTACGGTACAAGTGCCCAGTATTGCCGATATTTTGTGTGCGCAAAGCCAACGGTCAATTGATCATGGAGGTAAAGGCCCCACTGGAAATCCTGCAGACAGGGGATTTGCGATCCGACCTGCAGACCAACACCCAGAGGATAACCGATGCTGTCGAAGAAGCGGTTCGCAGGTACCCCGATCAGTGGTTCTGGATTCACAAACGTTGGAAAAAATTTTATCCTGACCTTTACCCCGAGTATCAAGCCCGCAGAAAACGCCGGAGAGTCAAAAAAAAGTCAATACCGAATTCAGCCGGCTAGGCAGCATTTTATGCTTGATATCCTCTGATTTCTGCAATAAGTAGAGTTATTCTTTGATGAGAAGCCTCCTCTTTTCGTTATAACGTTGGGGGCATTTCAGCAGCAGCCCGATCCCCCCTATATATGAATTCACGGTTTTTCAGAGAATTTTTGCGCTACAAGGAGATTGTTATGGCGATCAATCAGGATCTATTAGATATTTTGGCATGTCCGAAATGCAAGGGCGATATTTACCTGAATGACACCAAAGATGGCTTGGTTTGCGACGCGTGCAAGTTATGCTACGAAATTCGAGATGATATTCCAATTATGCTGATCGACGAAGCCAAGCCCATCAAAGATTAATTGCTTAAAATACCGGGAAGCAAGCAAGCGGGGTGCCGATAATCTTCCAAGCCTCCAAACTTTCCAACTTTCAGGCATTCTGAGACGTTTGATATGAGCTTACCCCAGGATCCGAAGCCCGCAAAACTGGTCATAGGGCTATTGATGAAAGATCGGCGGCTCCTTGAACCGGTGGCTGCCGAACTTACTGCCAAATTCGGTTCTGTAGATATGATCAGCTCATGGATGCCCTTTGATTACACCGATTACTACAAACAGGAGCTGGGGTCCCCACTTTGCCGACGGTTACTGTCGTTTGAAACACTGATCGATCAACAGGCATTGGCGGGCATTAAAATAGCCACCAACCAGCTGGAACAAACCTATGCTCGGGGCCATCGACGCAGAGTGAACATCGATCCGGGATATCTGCTATTTGAGCGATTTGTGCTGGCTTCAGGCAAAAATTTTTCCCATAGGATTTATATCGGCCGCCAAATATATGCCGATTTAACCCTGGTATTTCGAAAAGGCGCATTTGAAACCTTACCCTGGACGTATCCTGATTATGCGGACTGTCCCATCCGGGGCTTTTTAGAGCGGGCCCGTAAAAAATACGCTGTCAATTTAAAAACAAACTAAGTGGAGATCTTCCAAGCCATGATCAAAAGTATGACCGGTTTTGCCACGGCAGAAAAGAGTTTCCAAGAGATGACGATATCGACCGATATCCGTGCATACAACAGCAAGCATCTTGATGTCGCACTGCGTCTGCCCGCCGGCTATTTGACCCTGGAAGAAAAAATTAAAGCCTGCATGGCAACGCGAATGGCCAGAGGACGGATGGAAGTCAAAATTCAAATCAAAGATCAGTCCGAGGGGTCGGTTGCTTTTGAAATCGATCATATGCGTGCCAGGGCCATTCAATCTGCTCTGACCGAGTTGAAAAATGAGTACGACCTGCCAGATGAATTGACCCTGGAGCAGATGTTGAGCCTCGGTGGAATTGTCAAACCGGTTGAAACTGTAACCGAGGCCGAATCCGTCTGGCCGCTCATCGAGCAATGTCTGGTCGTCGCTCTCGATAGCCTCGAGGACATGCAGAAAAAGGAAGGTGACTACATTGCCGTCGATTTGCTGAAAAGGCTGGATTATATCGAAAATCGTATTATGGACATCGAAAAGGATTCAGGCGATTTACTATCTCATTATCAACAACGGTTAAAAGAGCGCATATCGTCCCTAACCCGGGACATCGTGGAGATTGATCCTGGGCGGCTTGCCCAGGAAGCCGCCTTTCTGGCAGATAGAAGTGATATTTCAGAGGAGATCGTCAGGGCAAAAAGTCATGTCCAGCAGTTCCGCAACATCATGGATTCAGAAGAACCCGGAGGCAGAAAGCTGAATTTTCTGCTGCAGGAGCTTCATCGTGAATTTAATACCATGGGGTCTAAGATAGGGCAGGCCGATACATCCCATCGGATTGTGGAGGTAAAATCCGAGCTTGAGAAAATCAGAGAACAAATCCAGAATGTGGAATAACTTTTAGCATAGCGCTCAGTGCATAGGGCATAGAGTAAACTGCATGCCACTATAACATTTATTGAAGTTTCCCCATGCCCTTTGCTCTATGCTCCGTGCGCATAGATAGGAGGGAGGATGGATCAGAATTTGTTAAATATCGGATTTGGGAGCACCCTGGTATGCGATCGGGTGGTCGCTATTGTGTCCCCAAATTCCGCACCGATGAAGCGGCTCAAAGATGAAGCTCGCGAAGAAAAACGCCTTATAGATGCCACTCATGGTCGCAGAACGCGCTCCATTATTGTTATGGATAGCAATCATGTGGTGCTTTCCGCCATCCAGGCGGAAACCGTTTCTCAGCGATATAATATGCAAAGGGAATCGAATCGAATCGGATTGGCGAAGGCACAATAAAAGCACCCGCAGAATCTGACATCCGCAGCCGGAATCTCACTCCCAAAAGGTTTTGGCACCGGTCATGGATTCTGCCATGGCACCAAAATTATATTGTAGATGAACACCGAACTGCTATATGGTTTCCATCCGGTGCGTGAAGCTTTGTCCGCCGGACGGAGACGAGTTTTCAAGATCTATCTAGACAAGGATAAGAGATCCGGACGGCTTGATCGACTGGCATCCCTGGCAGAGGCCAACGGTGTTCAAAGAAAAAAAATCGCCCGGGGAGACTTCAAATCACTAACCGGCACAACCGACCATCAGGGTGCGGCTGCCGTTGTAAGTCCTTATCCCCAGGCTGCCGTTCTAGATTTACTGCAGGCGGATCGCGGGAAAGGTCAGCGCTTTTTGTTGATACTCGACAATGTCCAGGACCCCCAGAATCTGGGAGCCATCGTCCGGACAGCGCTGTGTGCCGGGGTTCAAGGGGTCATTGTTCCCAAAGACCGCAGTGCATCTCCGACTCCGGCGGTGTCAAAAGCGTCATCCGGTGCGTTGGAGCATATCCAGCTCGTCCGCGTAACCAACCTGGTGCAGACCATCAAAATCTGCAAAAACAACGGTCTTTGGGTCATTGGCCTGCAGAAAGATGCGGCCCAATCGATTTACGCCGTCGATTTAAGCGGATCGATTGCCATCGTCATCGGCGGTGAACAAAAAGGAATCCGACACCTGGTAAAACAAAATTGTGATTTATTGGCTTCCATTCCCCAACTTGGAACCCTAAATTCTCTAAATGCCTCGGTAGCAGCGGCGGTTGCGATGTATGAAGCCTTGCGGCAAAGGAATAGCGAACGACGAACGACGAATGACGAATGACGAAATTAGAAATTTTAAATCTATAAGCTGATAGGTCACAGCGATTCCCCAGATCTGAAATTCCGAAGGGGCGTGTACCACCAGAGGCCATAGAGCCGGCGGAGAACATTCGAAAACTGAGGTTTTCAGCAACGGATCCTGAGAAATAAAAACAGGATAATTTCGTGTCATCGGCTCCAGCAATAGGGTTTTCCATGTCCAGGTTCGCTAAAAAAATATACAAGATTGTCAACGAGACGATGTTTCCAACCAAATGCCTGGCCTGCGGTAGTTTTTTTATTCCTCCGGAGTTTGCTGAAAATGGTTTGTCGGACGCGGATGTTCCAGGTCTAACCATTCTAGCCTGTGTTGAACGATTGTTTGCAAAATATTTGTGCCAGGGCTGCATCAAGGGATTGATTGTGGTTGAATCGCCCTTGTGCAGCTGCTGCGGGATACCCTTCGTAAGCCGCCAAGGACTGGATCATACCTGTGGCGATTGTATTACATCACCGAAAACATTTCGAATGGCCCGGGCGCCGCTGGTATTTAAACATGTTATTATGGAGGTTATCCATTGCTATAAGTATAAAGGCAAGATTCAGCTGGCCCGGCCACTTGGAGAACTCCTTTTCTGGGCTTTCAGGCTTTTGTGGGATAAGGATCGTGTTGATGTCGTGACACCGGTGCCGCTTCACGCCAAAAAATTCAGGCAACGCGGTTTTAACCAGGCCTATCTTCTTTTAAAAAGCTGGACGACCATCGCCAAACAGATGCAGATCGATCCCGGCAACCTTCAAATAGAGCGGGACATCCTTTCAAGAACCGTCCCCACTGCACCGCAAACCGGACTTGATCGGCGGCAGCGGGCTGCAAATATCAAGAATGCTTTTGAGCTTGCGGATAAATCAAAGATTATTGATAAAAGGATACTGCTGGTTGATGATGTTTATACCACCGGCGCAACCGTGGATGAATGTGCGCGATTGTTATTGCATCATGGTGCAGGCCATGTCGATGTGCTGAGCTTGACGCGGGCGATTTAGACAATTGGGTTTTGAATTCGTGTATTTCATGGCAAATTATTTTTATAAGAGTTCTAATTCTTGGTTCGGACCCTACGGTTTGGGATGATCATGGACGCTTTATCAAAAATAGTAACGGCTGAAACCCTTGCAATTTGGCTGGATGAAGCTCGCAGGTTCGGAAAGAAGGTGGTGTTTACCAATGGATGTTTCGATATTTTGCATGCCGGCCATGTCAGGTATCTGACTGCGGCCGCTGCCAAAGGGAATCTGCTGGTGGTTGGGCTCAACAGTGATGTATCGGTACGGTTGATAAAAGGGCAGAAACGCCCAATCGTCAATCAGGAGCACCGGGCCGAAGTGCTGGCAGCACTTGATTGTGTGGATTATGTGGTCCTGTTCGATTCACCGGACCCGCTGTCGCTGATTCAGACCCTGAAACCGGATGTTCTGGTCAAAGGTGCTGATTGGGCGGAAGAAACCATCGTCGGCAGCGATTTTGTCAAGGCAAATGGCGGCAGTGTTGAGCGGATTTCACTGGTGCCGGAAGTCTCAACCAGTCAAATCATTGAAAAAATCCTGCAAATCTACCGGCAGGATTGAGGGGATGAAGTTTACAATTCAAAACGAGGTATCATTTTATCAGTTTGAGAATCTGGCGGCCTGCAGCGGTATTGATCATCGGATATTCACTCGCAACGGCGGGAGCAGTCGGCCACCGTATGCAAGTCTGAATGTTGGCCTCGGGATCGGTGATCTCCTCCAAAATGTACTTGATAACCGGGCGCTCGTCTCCCGCTTTATGGCAGCCGGGCAGCTGGTTTTCACCCGCCAGGTCCATGGCTGTGAAATTGCAGTGCTGAGCCGTGACAGCGAAGACAAAAATGCTGTTACAGCCCACATGAGCGATATTGCCGTTGCGGATGCCTTGGTAACCGATCTCGACGGTAAAAGCCTCGTTATTCAAATCGCCGATTGTCAAGCGGTGATGTTGTATGAACCCGGCCGCCGGGTGATTGCCAACATACACAATGGCTGGCGGGGAAGTGTGCAAAATATCATCGGCCGCACCATTGATGCCATGGTAAAGTCGTTCGGCTGCCGATCCGATCGGATGATAGCGGGCATCGGACCTTCTTTGGGGCCGTGTTGTGCCGAGTTTATTCATTACACCGCAGAAATTCCCAGGAAATTTTGGCGATACAGGGGATTGAACAATCATTTTGACTTTTGGTCTTTAAGCAGGGATCAGTTGTCTGAGGCCGGCGTTCCCGAGGTTAACATCGAAAACAGCAGGATTTGCACCCGATGCCAAACGGATGATTTTTTTTCCTATCGCGCCGAAAAAACCACCGGAAGATTTGCGGCTGTCATCGGACTTACCCAATGATGGGAAGCGGATGATTATCCGACGCACATCTGAACCTGGAAACCGGGCGACAATTGAAACTAGGGACAAGTAAATCATGATTCAACAGACAGTTAAAGTTCTATGCAACCAGGAATTGCGTAAAGGGTATTTTAAAATCGGCTTAACCTGTTCCGAGCATTATTCTTTGGCAAAACCGGGGCAGTTCGTAATGCTGGGGTCGACCGGACAAAAGGACCCGCTTTTGCGCCGGCCTTTTTCAATCCATAATCTGCTGGTGTCCGACGACGGCGTCCATGGATTTGAATTGTTGTATAAAGTCGTCGGAAAGGCAACCGCATCCCTGGCGCAACGCAAACCCGAAGAAACGTTGAATGTCTTGGGCCCCTTAGGATCCGGCTTTCTTATTCCTTCCGGGGCCCGGCATGTGTATGTGGTAGCCGGAGGCATCGGCGTTGCACCGCTGGTGTTTTTGGTATCCGATCTTGGCCGCAAGAATGCCGATCTCTCAAACTATCAGGTATTTATCGGGGGCCGTACTGAAGCTGATCTTTTGTGCTGCCGGGAGTTCTCTGATCTGGGGGTATCGGTGGTCACCACCACGGACGATGGCAGTGCCGGAGATCAATGCCTGGTGACCCATCCGTTGGAGATAGCTTTGGAGCATACAATCGCCGATGTGATCGTCGCCTGTGGACCGATGGAAATGCTGTCGTGCGTGGTTGGCATCGCCGAGAAGCATAAAGTGCCCTGCCAGGTTTCCATAGAAACCATGATGGCCTGTGGCATGGGTGCCTGTCTGGGCTGTGCGGTGACCTCCCGCACCGAACCGGAACACTACCTGCATGCCTGCCTGGATGGACCGGTTTTTCCCGCCGAACAGCTGGAATTTTAATTTGCTGAAAAATTATCAATTTTACATTGACTTGCAAACAATCCTTTGTTAGTTACTGAACCTTTAAATCGATTTGGTTCCAGACCCGGGTTGGCGGGAAAAGGCGGCGTTCCCATGAAAAGAGAAACCAGGCGAACGTTCAGAGAGTTGGCCTATTACAGCAGCCTTGGCTTTTCCGTTTCTCTTGCTATTTTCATCGGCCTTGGCATCGGGGTGCTGCTGGACCGGAAGTTTGATACATCACCCTGGCTGACATTGATATTTCTGGTGTTGGGAATTGCCGCGGGTTTCAGAAACATCGCTCTTGTTATCAAAAGGGCACGAAAATTGTAGGAAGCAACTGGACATAGACGAAGTGGAAATTCAACAGCGAATACTGACATTTGTAACGCGATCAAACTGGATTCTATTTGTTGCCGCCAGCATTGTCGGATTTCTTCTTTTCCCTCCTAAATATGCCTTGGGTGTTCTCTTTGGCGGTTTAATCGTCACGGTGAACTTTCACCTGCTGGCCCGCACACTGAGAACCGCCCTGACCCCGCCGCATCTTTCCTCCCATAATGTTGTTATCGCAAAATATTTTTTACGTTTCATTGGCAGTGGTTTCATCATTTTTGTCCTGATTGCCGGACATATTGTGCATCCCCTGGGATTAGTCATCGGGCTATCCGTGGTGGTATTCAGCATCATGCTCGCTACTCTGCGTGAATTCAAAAAACTAATTTTCAAGGAGGCGGTATAGGATGGAGCATCCCTATCTCTTTTTGGTTAAGCTGTTTGAGTTAATCGGGTTGGGGCATTTTGCCCACGCATATCCCCATGTCATTTACTCGTGGTTGGTTATCCTGCTGCTTATCGGATTTGCGACCTTGGCAACCCGCAATATCAAAATGGTTCCCACCAAAGCACAAAATTTCTTTGAGCTTGTTATATCGGGTATGGAAGAATTCATGGTCGATATTACCGGTGAGGAAGGCCGTTGGTTTTTTCCGATCCTTGCGACCATATTTATCTACATCGCAGTCAGCAACCTACTGGGACTGATCCCTGGCTTCTATCCCCCCACCGCCAGTATCAATACCACCGTCGCTTGCGCCATACCGGTGTTCGTGTTTACCCATTTCATCGGTATCAAATGCCACGGCATCAAATATATCAAACATTTCCTCGGACCCGTGTGGTGGTTGATTCCGATCATCTTGCCGATTGAGATCATCGGCCACTTGGCCAGAGTTCTTTCACTTTCTTTCCGGCTTTTTGGAAACATCACCGGCCATGAGTTGGTGTTGATGATATTGTTCATGCTGGCCGGCGCCTTCTTTGCACCGCTGCCGATCATGGCCATGGGTATTTTTGTGGCTTTTGTTCAAGCCTTCGTTTTCTTTTTACTATCGATCATGTATTTCAGCGGTGCCATGGAAGAGGCGCACTAGACCCTTATGAATTATTTTTACAAATTCCTTGGCAAACCTGTCGTATCGGAATAATCCCACAATCTTAAAACGATTGAAGATTGTCGATTGAATATTGAAGAATTAAGGTCCGCCTCCGGCGGGATCAATTAAAAAAAGAACATTAAAAAGACAAGCGAAGCGACGTCCACAAATCGTCAATATTCATTATTCAATGTTTTTTATGGGTAACCGGAAGAAGCCCAATAACATATTAACTCAAAGGAGGTAAATTCACTTATGGAAACAAATGCATTAGAATTTTTCGTCGCGTGTGTGACAGCAGCAGGATTCGGTATCGCCATCGCAGCTTTTGGTTGCGGTATCGGCCAGGGTCTTGGCTTACGTTCGGCCGTTGAAGGTATCGCCCGTAATCCCGAATCTTCCGGTAAGGTCACCGTGACCCTGCTGATCGGACTCGCCCTGATCGAGTCGCTTTGTATCTATGCGCTCGTCGTTGCTTTGATCCTCATTTTTGCGCATCCCCAGGCAGCTTCAATTGCCGCCCTGTTTGCTTCCTAAAAAAACAGAAGATGCAAAAAGGTTGTGCCCAGCTAGCGGGCACAGCCTTTTTTTGTGTATTTTTATCCTATTCATCGAACTGGCCAGCTTTAGAGTACTACCGATTGTCTTGAGTTCAATGGAAATGGGTATTCATAGTTATTTAAAGGTACTTCAAACACCGACAGGATATCGCGCTGCAGCCTGTTGAGCCCGGATACAAATCCATACCTATTGCCGTCCGGTAACGGCAGTTTACCTTTGTCAAGGTCTTTGAGCTCTCTAAGCACTAAGCATGTATTCGCTGGTATTTTTTCCTTACAAGATAACCAGTCGTTATCTCCTCTGTGTAAAATTAATCAGGCGTTTTGTTAACCGCTCTCCCCAGAATTCAAGAGATGATCAAACCCATAAGGGCAATTCCCATAATCACTGTCATCGTATTTTTGACTGTTGCTTTCACGACTACTTCCTTTGGTTTGTATTTAAATTTAAGAATGAGCGGCCACCTGCAAGGTGGCCCCGGCCCCTTCCAGGGACCATCCCCATACCACAGCTCGTATTCTCTACACAATATCTACTGCAAGAGTTCTTTGAGATAGGTTTGCCTTTGGCTGGTATCTTGATTTTTAACCGCTATGGCAAACGCTTTTCGAGTCCCAACCAAAACAGCGAGTTTCCTGGCTCTGGTCAGACCGGTATAGATAAGATTTCGAAACAACATTTTAAAATGCTGCGAAAGAATAGGGACAATTACCGCCCCAAATTCGCTACCTTGTGATTTGTGAATTGTGATGGCATATGATAGATCCAACTCCGGTATATCGTCGCGCTTGTATTCAACAATTCGTTGATCCGGAAAGAACGATACCGCACATGTCAGTTCCTCGTTGTCGATTGTTTGGATAACCCCAATATCACCGTTGAATACGCCCAGATCATAATTGTTTCTGCGATGAATGACTCTATCACCGACCCTAAAAATCCTTTCGCCAACCTGAAGTTGACTTTTTCCTTTCTGTGGTGGATTGGCAGTTTCCTGGATCATCTTGTTCAGGTTGACTGTGCCCAGACTCCCTCTGGTCATGGGAGTGAGAACCTGGATTTCAATATCGTTTCCAAAATATTTTGGTATCCACTCCAAATAGAGCTTTTTGACGACCTCGGTTGCCGAAAAACCGTAATACAACGTTGACCATGGATGAACCTTTTTTAAGACGGCCAACAGTTCATCGACTCTGGTTTGGGCGTTTGATATTTTTTCAATATCGACGTGTTGAAATTTTTTGGGGATCGTCAATTCAGTTTCATAAGGAACCAGCGGTTCAGTGACTCGAAATTCGTATAGATTTGAATCTGGTTT
>JASFSK010000077.1:0-11961 GCA_050114455.1 Desulfobacterales bacterium
AGGCAGAATGCTTAATGCAAAAGGACC
Source organism: Desulfobacterales bacterium (assembly GCA_050114455.1). Taxonomy (GTDB): domain Bacteria; phylum Desulfobacterota; class Desulfobacteria; order Desulfobacterales; family JAFDCJ01; genus JAFDCJ01. Next base: position 28 of record JASFSK010000077.1, read on the forward strand.
GCGCAAAGGGCAGAGGGAAAAATGAAAAGTTATTCGTTGTTTGTTAATGGTTATTAGGAAGATCTCGAAGCAAGATTGGCAGTTGGACCGATAGCGATGCCAAATAACGAATAACAAATAACTATTGACAAGTACCGGAGGTACCAATGGCGATTACGGCCAAAATTGATGTAAAAGAAAAGGACCTTTTAGGGGCTCTGCGTGGATTTTTTGAGGTCATCCTAAAAAAAGGTGATATCAAAGCCATTTTGGTGCCTCAGCATCTACCAATGAAAAACATGGTGATGCCGACGCTGGTGGCGGACCCTGATCGGTTGAATGGTGTGGATCCCCTGGCACCGGCCTTTGCCATGAATGCAGCCAAAATCGTTTCCCGGCTGACGCGCAAACCCATGGGCGCTAAAATCGCGGCAGTTTTGCGCCCCTGCGAGATTCGGGCCTTTGTCGAACTCGTAAAACTCAAGCAGGGTCGCCTGGATGACATCTTATTGATCGGCATTGATTGCCTGGGGGCTTTTCAGAATCAGGCATATTTTCAGTATGCCGGGCAGAACGGGGCGGAATCCACTATGCGATTCTTAAACAATTTTCTAAGTGATGAAACAATGGAAGTGGAAAGTACCAACCTTGCTACTGCCTGCAAAGCTTGTGAATATCCGGTGGCCGAAAGTGCTGATATCCAGATCGGATTGTTCGGCGTTGAGATTGGAGATCATTACCTGGTTCAGTCGCAAACCGACGCTGGGACGACTATTTTAAACCAGCTCGACCTTACTGAAATAGCCGAACCGCCAGCGCGTCGGGATGCCATCCGGTTGCTGGTTGAGCGGCACACGCGATACCGGGATGACATGTTTGTTAAAACCTCTGAGACCACCGACAGTCTGGAAAAATTGACGGACTATTTTGCAACTTGTGTAAATTGTTACAACTGCAGGGTGGCCTGTCCGGTCTGCTACTGCAAGGAATGCGTTTTTGTCACCGATGTCTTTAACCATGATCCCTCACAGTATTTGCGATGGGCCAATCGCAAAGGGATCATCAAAATGCCAACGGATACCCTTTTTTTCCACATTACCCGGCTGGCGCATATGAGCACATCCTGTGTGGGCTGTGGCCAGTGTTCAAATGCTTGTCCCAATGATATACCGATTATGGAGCTTTTCCGCACCATCGCGGAAGACACCCAGCTGGCATTTGACTACGAGGCTGGAAAGAGTCTTGCCGAAGATCCGCCGTTGTCCATATTTCGTGAGGACGAATTTCCTGAGGTGGTGGGAATCATTTGATTTCGGATTTGGGATTTTAGAATTGGGATTGGAAGGCAGCCTCCAGCCCGTAGGAGTCATATGGGCCTGCGCCCCGGAGGGAAGGCGGAAGGGGATATCGGATGGACGGAGGACGAAGGACGAGTGATGAAGACTGGAATCGCTTCGCTCTGTCTTATTATGTGAATCTAAATGATAGAATTCCTATTATGAACTTACCCGTAATCAGCATCAAGCATTGAGGATCAAGTATCGAGGAACCAGGTTCCCATACCGAAGGAAAGTATTCTATCTATATGATGAAAAGAACTATACGGAGGCGAAGATGAGCCGTAAAATCGGTAAAGCCCTGGTTGTGGGCGCCGGCATCAGTGGCATTCGGGCAGCGCTGGACTTGGCTGAATACGGCTACGGCGTTACCCTGATAGACCGGACACCGCACATCGGCGGTATCTTGAGTCAACTCGACTATCAGTTTCCCACCGATCGCTGCGGCATGTGTAAAATGTTGCCTTTGGTGAATCGAGACGTCACTTCCCAGTATTGCCTGCGCAAAGGCTTGTTTCACGAAAACATCGACATTCTGCTCTCTACCGAAATAATTTCCGTCGATGGTGAAGCCGGAGGATATCAGGTGATGCTCAAGCAGCATCCCAATTGGGTGGATGCGGAACGATGCATCGGCTGCGGTAAATGCATCGACGTATGTCCGGTTGAAGTCCCGGATGATTTCAACGCCGCTCTGGCGAACCGCAAGGCCATTTACTTACCGGTTCCGCATGCCATCCCCAATCCTTATGTGATCGATTTTGCCGCCTGTACCCGCTGCGGTGCCTGCGTGGAGATTTGTCCGACCGAGGCCATTCAATTGCCGGAACAGGTCCGTGAGGGATTTCGGATCCTTGTCGTTGATGATGAACTCATCGTACGCGATTCCCTTAAAGAATGGCTGCAGGAGGAAGGCTTTTCCGTCGACATGGCCGCCTCCGGCCTGGAAGCTCTAGATCGATTAACCAAGCAATCCTATCAATTATTGCTGCTTGACATCAAGATGCCGGGAATGGACGGGGTAGAAGTCCTGCAAAAAGCCAGGGAGAGCTTGCCCGATTTAAAAGTGATCATGATGACGGCCTATGCCACGGTTGAGACGGCCGTGGAAGCCATGAAAATCGGTGCTCTGGATTATCTGGTCAAACCATTTGATCCTGATACCATGGTACCGATGGTCTTACGCATATATCAGGACCAGGCTGCAGCGGAAGGTCGACAGATTGAGGTTGGTGCAATTGTGCTTTGCGGCGGTACTGATTTTTATCAACCCGACAGCGGAAAAAACACCTTTAATTACCGGACCCTCCCAAACGTTGTCACCAGCTTGGAATTTGAACGCCTGCTGAGCGGAACCGGTCCCAGTCAGGGAAGGCTGGTACGTCCCTCAGATGGCAAACCGGTTCAAAAAATCGCCTGGATACAATGCATCGGTTCGCGGGATTTGCAGACCAACGCCGATTTTTGCTCGAGCATCTGTTGCATGGTTGCAATCAAGGAAGCGCTGTTGGCCAAAGAAAAAACACCCACAGATTTGGAAACAACTATTTATTACATGGAAATGCGGACATTCGGCAAAGGATTTCAGCGTTACCGCCAGCAGGCCGAAAATATTCACGGGGTCTGTTTGGAAAGGGCCCGAATCCACTCGGTCGAGCAAGATGGAAACAGCCAGCAACTGATCATTCGCAGTGTGGATCTCTCCGGTGCAATACAAGAAACTGCCGTTGATATGGTGGTGCTGACCGTCGGGCAACGACCGGCAGCCGGCACTATCGAACTGGCCGAGATCATGGGGCTTGAGCTGAACTCTTGGGGATTCGGACAAACCGAGCCCTATTCTATGACCCGCTGCGGGCAGCCTGGAATTGTAATAGGTGGCTCGTTTGCCGGCCTCAAAGACATCGGTGACTCGGTGATCCAGGCATCGGCAGCGGCTTTGAACGCATCCAAGGTAATCCATTCCGGCGGAGGCAGCCTGGCGATGCAATCCCCTTCAGCGATTCCAGTAGCCGATGTGATGCGGGAACTTCCCAAAATTCTGGTGGCTGTTTGTACCTGCGGAGGGCAACTCTCCCAGACGGTTAAGCCGCAGAAAATTACGCAGCGATTAAAAAACGATCCCCTGGTGAATCGAGTCGAATTTTTAGAGCAAACCTGCACGGCCAAAGGTTGGGAAAGTCTCGTGCAGCTGGTTGAAACGAACAAACCCAACCGGGTTCTGATCGGCGCCTGCCTGCCCTATTTATATCAACGCAAAATCAAGGAACTCAGCCGGCAGGTGGGTTTGGACGCTATGCTAATGGAGGTGGTGGACCTCAATTCAGAATCCAGAATTGGGAATGCGGAATTAATGAATCCACAGCTTTCGTTGTGCAATGTGCTCTCTGCTTTAGAGACGGGAATTGCCAAGCTTAAATGGGCGGAGCCCGGACCTGTCGCCACAGTTCCGATCATTCAAAAAGCGTTGGTTATCGGTGGGGGTATTGGCGGTATGACGGCAGCCCTGGCCATTGCCGATCATGGATTCAAGACGGATCTGGTGGAGACCGACGAGAATTTGGGAGGGAATCTCACCTGGCTGCAGCGGACCCTGGAGGGTAGTTCCACAAACACGCTTCTGGAGGATACCCGGGCCGAGGTTAAAAAACATCCCAACATCTGCGTTCACACCCGGACGCGGGTCATCGCCTCGACCGGTGATGCGGGGCAGTTTCACACAACCATCGAAGGCCCGGAAAGGCGGGTCCAGGTAGTATCTCACGGAGTGACTATTTTGGCCACCGGTGGCAGAGAGGCGCTGACCACCTCTTACGGGTATGGAATGAGCCCGTCTATTATCACCCAGAAGGAACTAGAACAAAAGCTGGCTGACAGGACGCTGGATCCCGGGCAATTAAATTCGGTGGTGATGATCCAATGCGTAGATTCACGCGAAGAGCCCCGCAACTACTGCAGCCGGGTCTGCTGTGCCACTGCCTTGAAGCATGCCCTGCATCTCAAGGAAAAAAATCCTGAGATTTCGATATATATTCTCTATCGGGATATGATGACCTACGGGTTTGCCGAGACCTATTACACCCAAGCCCGCGAAGATCAAGTGATTTTCATCCAGTATCGGACCGATGATAAACCCAGGATCCAAACCGAAACAGAACGCCCTGAGGTGATAATTTTGGAGCCGATTCTCGGGAGACAGCTCAGGATTGAGGCCGATCTGGTAGTCCTGGCCACCGGCGTGGTGTCGAATCTGACGGAAGATTTGGCACAAAACTTCGGGGCATCTGTGGACCAGGACGGCTTTTTTCGAGAGGCTGAGTCCAAGTGGCGGCCGGTTGATGCCCTCAAAGAAGGGGTGTTTGCCTGTGGTCTGACCCACTCTCCGCGAAACATTACCGAAACCATTGCCACAGCCGAGGCGGCGGCCGAACGGGCTTTGAGAATAATAACGAATGAACACCTCCCGGCGGGGAAAATACTGGCACAGGTGCATCATAGCCTTTGCAGCTTGTGTGAACGCTGCATTGATGCATGCCCCTATGGTGCCCGTAGTATTGACTATGATCATGAAAAAGTACGAATCAACCCGGTCATGTGCCAGGGATGCGGTGCCTGTGCGGCGGTATGTCCCAACAGTGCTTCAGTTCTGGAAGGCTTTTTGGAACAGCAGATGTTTGAAATGATCGATGCGGCTGTGGGAGAAGGCGCATAGGGCAAGGTGCAAAGGGCATGGCGCAGAGGGGATGGGAAAAGATAAGCTGGGAAGTTGAAGGCTCAATAACAAAGGATAAAGGGATAGAAATTAAGAAGATAAGAAGATTGGAAGGTGAGAGGTGCTTGAATGTCGAATTCGGAATGGGGAATGGAGAATGCGGAAAAGAGAAGCTAAAGGCTCAAGGAATAGAAATTGAAAAGATTAGTAGGTGAGAGAAAATTTAATTGACGAACTGAGAATGTCGATTGACGAATAACAAATGACGAAGGATCGAACACCCGGAATCGAGCATAGAGTATCCAGAAACGAGTAGCGGACATCGAGTGCCAAGCATCCAGTATCCAGCATCGAGTATCGCGTATCAAGTATCGAGTATCCAGCTAAGGAGAACATTATGGATCAATTAACAGCCAAAGAAGCGCATGATGCGACGTTTGCGCCGGCGGATGTTTTGGCCCCCGTCCAGGAGATGGTCCAGGCCTGCATCCAGTGTGGCACCTGCACCGCTTCCTGCCCCAACGAGTTTGCCATGGATCACACGCCCCGAAAGTTGTGGCGCATGGTGCTGATGGGGCTGAAAGATCAAATATTCCAAAGCAAGACCTTCGTGCTGTGCTCGAATTGCTATTGTTGCACCTTGCGCTGTCCCCGGGGACTTCCACTCACCGAGGCTATGAGTGTCTTGAAACAGGTCGCAGCCAGGGAGAATCTTGCAAAATACCGTCAAAGCACCCTGTTTTATAGAAATTTTCTGAAAAGTGTGCGTCGTCACGGGCGTGTCAATGAGATGGAATTTATGGCCTTCTATTTTGTCGCCCTGAGAAAATTTGCAGTTCCGTTGCGGTTTGCTCCCCTGGGAGTGACATTGATGCGCAAAGGAAAAGTGTCCGTGGCCGTCCCATTAAAGGCCCAGCGACCGCTGGAATCAATCTTCCGCAAGGTCGAAGCCCTGGAGGATAGGATATGAAATACCACTATTATCCCGGTTGTTCTCTTAATGGGACAGCCCGGGAATACGATCTTTCGACCCGGGCGGTGATGGGTGCGATGGGTGCGCAGCTGATGGAAATCGCGGACTGGTCCTGCTGTGGTGCCAGTGCAGCGGAGTCCAGCAGTTATCTTCTGTCTATGGCGCTTCCGGCACGGAATTTGGCGATTGCCGAAAAACACGAAGATGTACGGGATATTCTGGTACCCTGCAGCGCCTGCTATTTAAATCTCAAAAAGGTGGAAGAAAAAACGCGAAGGGAACCCGAATTGCTGGACACCCTGAACCGTATTCTAGCTGAAGATCATCTGCAATTAAACGGGGGGGTGCATGTCAGGCATCTTTTGGATGTCGTGGCTGCAGATCTGGGTGCAGACGCCATCCGAAACCGGGTAAAGAAAACCTTTCAGAATATTCGGGTTGCACCCTATTACGGCTGCCAGTGCCTGAGACCTTATGCCGATTTTGATGATCCGGAAAAGCCGCACACCATGGAACCCCTGATTGAGGCCATTGGTGCCCATATTCATCTCTGGCATCTTGGGGGTAAATGCTGTGGCGCTTCTCACATGAATACCGATATGGATGTAAGCCTTGAGCTGGTCACAGCCATATTGCGCGGGGCAAAGGGAGCCGATGCCATCGTCACCGTGTGTCCCATGTGCCAGATGAACCTGGAGGCTTACCAGCAAAAAATCAGCCGGCGGTGCAACGAAGATCTGCACATAACGATCCTATACCTCCCCCAGCTCATCGGACTGGCGCTGGGATTGTCGGAACAGGATCTGGGGCTTGATTTGAACCTGTCCATAACCAAACACTTCCGGGAAATGCTAGATTTTCAAAGGACGGTCAGCCGAAAGCCATCATGATATTAAAAAAAATCATAAACCTGCGCCGCAGCCTGGCTTCCAAACTCATTGTAACTGTCGGTCTAACCTTGCTCGTTACCATTTCCACCTGGGCGTATTTTAACGTCAATTATCAGGAAAAAAAGCTGATGAATAACATCGTTGTGGGAACCGACCGGTTAACCAACACCATCAAGCTGGGTACCCACTATGCCATGATGTCCAATTCCAGAGACGACATCAACCAGATTATCACAAACATCGGCAAACAGAAGGAAATCCAGACCATCCGGATTTACAATAAAAATGGACAAATAAAATATTCCAATCAGCCGTCCGAAGTTGACCAAATCACCAATATCAAAGCCGAGGCCTGTGACATCTGCCACAAAACCGACCCGCCACCCGCCCAGCTCGAACTGACCGAGCGGACCCGAATATTCGATTCTTCTAAGGGTTATCGACTGTTGGGAATCATCGGTCCTATTTGCAACGAACCCGGTTGTTCTGCCGACAACTGCCATGTGCATCCCGAAGATAAAAAAATCCTGGGAGCTTTGGATGTGGTAGTCTCCCTGGCAGATACCGATCAAGAAATCCTCACCGCTGAAAAAGGAATTATCGGGTTGGCCGGGATTGTGTTTATCGTGACGTCTACCATCATCTTTCTATTTGTATTGAGATTTGTCAATCAACCGATTCGCAAATTAATCGACGGAACCCGGATGATTGCTCGCGGGGTAAATCCCGGCGAAGTAAACGTGGACCAGGACGATGAGATGGGACAGCTGGCAACGGCGATTAACCTGATGAGCATGGAAATCGGTAAAAAACAGGCGGAGCTCAACAAACAAAAAGATGAATATCAAACCCTGTTTGAGCAGGTGCCCTGTCTGATCACAGTTCAGGATAAAAATTTTAAACTGTTGAGATATAATGACCAATTTGCCCGAAGCTTTGATCCCGAATGGGGTGATTTTTGCTATCACGCCTACAAAGGGCGTAATGAGAAGTGTGTCAATTGCCCTGTAGAAAAAACATTTCAAGACGGTTGCACCTACTATGGTGAGGAAAGCGGTTTGAACAAGGATGGATCCGAGGCCCATTGGATTTTTAGAACATCCCCGATTAAAAACGATCGAGGTGAGGTCATTGCGGCCATGGAAATGAGTCTGGACATCACTCAGAGAAAACAGCTTGAAGAAAAACTTGGAAAATCCGAGAAAAAATACCACGAAATTTTCAACAATATTCCCAATCCGGTGTTTGTTTTAGATATTGGTACGCTTGATATTATCGACTGTAATGACAGCGTTACCGTCGTCTATGGCTATGCGAAAGACGAAATTATCAACACCTCTTTTTTAAACTTGTTTCTGGATGAGGAAAAAGATCGATATGCTGATAGTCTAAAGACCAGAACGATGCTGACCCAGGTCAAACAACTCAACCGCAGGGGATTGACCCTTTTTGTGAATATTCGAATTTCGCCGGCGGAGTATCCGGGAAAAAAAGTACTTCTGGTGACCACCAGTGATATTACCAAACGACTGGAAGCCGAGCAGCAGTTGATCCAGACCAGCAAAATGGCAACTTTGGGAGAGATGGCCACCGGTATTGCCCACGAGCTCAACCAGCCTCTCTCGGTCATTAAAACGACCAGCAGTTTCTTTATCAGAAAGATTGACAGAAAAGAGCCGCTTAAGAAAGAGACCCTGTTTAACATGCTGCACAAAGTCGACAGTAACGTTGATCGGGCCACCCGGATCATCAATCATATGCGCCAGTTCGCCCGTAAATCCGATCTGGATCTGGTGAAAGTTCAGATCAATGATATCCTGGAAAGTGCCTTTGAAATTTTCAGCGAGCAGCTGAAACTAAGAGGGATTGACGTCATTTGGCAAAAAGAAAAAGGACTGCCTTTGATCAACGCGGATCCCAGCCGCCTGGAACAGGTGTTTATTAACCTTTTGATCAATGCCAGAGATGCCATCCAAGAACGGTGGGGTCAACTGGAAACCGCCGGAGCAGATAAGAAAATTATCCTTACAACCAGATGCGAAGGCCCCGCAATTGTATGTAAAGTCTGTGATACGGGCCGGGGCGTACCCCAGACGATGGTCAACAAAATTTTCGAACCTTTTTTCACAACCAAGGAAGTCGGTAAGGGTACCGGGCTGGGCCTTTCGATCAGCTATGGGATTGTCAAAGACTGCGGCGGGACGATTCAGGTTGTGCCCCATGAGCCCGAGGGGGCATGTTTTATTCTGACCTTTCCCGTGCCGTAAAAAAAACATGGAAACGACGATACTGCTCGTTGACGATGAGCCCGATATTCGAGATGTTCTCAGTTTAACTCTCTCTGATATGGGCTGTCAGGTATACGAAGCCGAAAATGGTGATGAGGCGCTGCGCATCTTCAAGGATGTGCAGCCCTCGATGGTGATGACCGACATTAAGATGCCTGGCATGGATGGCATCGAGCTTCTGCAAAAAATCAAGCACGAAAATCCTGAAACTGAGGTCATCATGATCACCGGACATGGTGACATGGATCTGGCAATAAGAAGTCTCAAGAATGAAGCCACGGACTTTGTCACCAAGCCAATCAATGTGGATGCTCTGGAAATAGCGGTCAAAAGGGCAAAAGACAAGATCATTACCCGGAAAAAATTGCAAGAATATACCGAAAGCCTCGAAAAACTGGTTCACGAAAAAACCGAGCTTCAGAGTCACCTGTCTTCCCTGGGCTTGATGATTGGATCAATCTCTCACGGCATTAAAGGGTTGCTGACAGGTTTAGACGGCGGAATATATATACTGGATTCAGGTTTTGCCAAAAACAATGAGGTCCAGATCAAAGAAGGATGGGATGTCGTCAAATTAACGGTCGAACGCATCCGAAAGATGGTCATGGATATCCTCTTTTGCGCCAAAGAAAGAGAGCTTCGATTAGAACGGATCGATGTCAGGAACTTTGTCGAAGAAATCGTCAAAGAACTTCAACCAAAAATGAAAAATCAAAATATCCAATTTGAAAATGATTTTGGCGTGAATCTGGGAGAATTGGAAGTAGATGTGACGTACCTCCATTCTGCTTTGCTCAACATCCTTGAGAATGCGACCGATGCCTGTTTAAGAAACAAAACCAAAAAATTACACAAAATAACATTCGGGGCCAGGAACCATGGAGAAAAAATTATTTTTGAAATAACTGATAATGGGATTGGTATGGACGGCGAGACCCAGGATAAAATATTCACACCATTTTTTTCTTCAAAAGGCACCAATGGAACAGGGCTGGGCCTATTCATTGCCAATACCAGCATTGAGCAGCACGGCGGCGAAGTCAATGTAAAATCCAAGGTCGGACAAGGCACACTTTTTCAAATTAAAATTCCAAGGAATGCTCGGATCAAACCAGAGTAAGCGTCATGGAAACATTTGATAATTTAATTTGAGAAGTAAAGGAGACAATTTTATGTAGCACGCAAGTCATCCCTTAATCTACATCGGGGACTCGATCTCCCTCAGGTATTTTTTCACCCGGTGCCCAGGTGTCAAAAGAGGTGGGCGTAATTGTATCTCCATTGTGAACCTGATCGTAAACCCAAACAATCCGGGTGTTACAGTCCCAGACTCTTTTGCCTAGCTTATGCTGCCTTTTTGTCAGGGCCTTTTCGGCTGTTGCTCTGGTCTTGTGAACCGAGACCACCCTCTTTTCGCGCTTTGCCGGATCAAATTCGTCATAAATTAATGCATACATATCGGTACCCCCTTTGTTAGAGATATCATAAATGAAATACATCTTTAAGCCATTCACAGTGCCGAATACCAAATACCAACCCAATTGAGCTTTGGCTCAATGGGGTTTTAATGTTCTTTAGTTTTTGATCGCGATGTTTTCCTTTTGATTTTCATACCAATGGGAAAATAGCTTATCAAAATATTTCTCATCTTGAACCATGTCTTGGGTAATTTTGAAAGGTTCCTTACCCGGCTTCGGTATAATCGGTTGCATCGATAATAAGGGTCGGAATCTGTATAAGATCACCCAAAACCTCCACGCAATAGGTTTTGCCGCTACCAGAAGGACCGGCGGTAACCGTATTTTTCTTTCGGTATTGGTACTTTCATTTGGTTTATCCTTCAAGTATTTGAACTCGGGGTTCGTTCAAGCTTTGAAAATTCAATTGAAATGTTTCTTCTTTTATTAGAATGAAGTGCAAACCTTATACCAAAAAAATTTTCATAATTAGCATCTGTCCATGGTTTTTGCCGAACACTGGAGCTTGAGAATTCAACATCGCGAATAATTAACAAATGAGGACCTATTTAACCGGTATTGCAGTTAAAATTCCTCGTCTCCAGCCTCTAAGTAATTCTTTAAACCTCTCGAAATTCCAATGCTCAAATTCTATAGGCTTTTTTAAGTGCTAGCTATGAAGTTTACAGGTTTCGAAAAATTGCGAAAACAACTTCGAAATTTTTCTATTTTATTCTGTCAGAAAAAATTACACCTTAACGGTGTTTCTTATAACACTTTGTTATTAAATGGATTATTATAATAAACGATTAATGGCATCATTCATGCAATGCCAGTGAAGAAAGAATATGGAAAAATTCAAAAAACAGTTGGGGAGTGTATACCTTAACGATGAAAGGAGTTCACAATATGAAAGTTTCCGTCAGTTCCAATGGAGAAGATTTAAATGCACAGCTCGATCCCAGATTTGGTAGATGTGCGTATTTTTTAGTCGTCGATCCGGATAATATGAGCTTTGAAGCATTTGAAAACAAAAGTGCAGTTCAGGGAGGTGGTGCCGGTATTCAGGCTGCACAGTTCTTAGCATCGAAGGGAGTAGAAGCGGTTATCACAGGCAATTGCGGACCAAACGCTGTGCAAACGCTATCGGCGGCCGGAGTTGAATTGTTCCTGGGACAGGCAGGCACCATCAAAGAAGTCGTTGCGAGATTTAAGAATGGCCATCTCAAACCGACCAGCGAAGCCACTGTCGACGATCATTTCGGAATGGATTCCCAACAAGGGTTAGGTCGTGGAGG
>JASFSK010000078.1:0-11954 GCA_050114455.1 Desulfobacterales bacterium
CGACGACTTTCTAACGGGACCGGGCTAAAGGATGGGATCGGGATTCGCAGCGGATAGCTGAAATGTATGGAAGTGGGCAGGGCCGACTGCCCTGCCCACAATAAGCGTGGCGTGCTAGTAAATGTCCGAGTACCTGGAAGCATTTTGAACCTGAATCTTGGAAAATCTAGTTGATGGATCAACGCACAGCCAGTTTCAACGAATTAAATGCCTCTATTTGTCCTTTGATGGCCCGTTCAGTGGGAAGCCTTTCTGCACTGGATGCACCGTAAAACCCGATGATGCCCGGCATCTTTTCAAGCGCCCTACCGACGTTTTCGGGTTCGTCGAAAGGCCCGCCATGACATATCACCATCAGATCGGGTTTGAGTTTCCAGGCGGCATCGGCCATGCGCATGACTTTGTCGATAGCCTCATCGAGAGTCAATGCGGCGGCGGCGCCGATGGTGCCGGCGGTGGTTAAGCCCACATGCGGCACCAGCAAATCGGCACCGGCTTCGGTCATGGCATGGGCTTCCTCTTCGTTGAACACATAGGGGGATGTAAACAGTTCCATTTCGTTGGCAATTCGAATCATTTCCACTTCCAGACCGTAGCCGAGACCGGTGGCTTCCATATTTTCTCTCATGACGCCGTCAAACAGCCCAACGGTCGGAAAATTCTGGACCCCGGAGAATCCCATCTCGATGAGCTGTTTTAAGAACACCGGCATCAGACGGAACGGATCGGTGGCATTCACACCGGCCAGCACGGGGGTGTGTTGAACGACCGGCAGCACTTCACTGCCCATCTCGACCACAATTTGGTTGGCATCACCATAGGCAAACAAACCCGATAACGAGCTGCGCCCTGCCATGCGGTAGCGCCCCGAGTTATAAATGATCATTAAATCCGCGCCACCGGCTTCTTCGAATTTGGCAGATATACCGGTGCCGGCACCACAGCCGATAACCGGTTTGCCCTGTTCGATCTTATCCCTCAGGTTCTTGATGATTTCTTTCTTGGGTATGCGCTTTCCCATTCGGCCTTCTCCTTTCTCATAAGTGGTTAATTAATTGATACCAATGATGCCGCAAATTGAGCAGTTTGACAGGTCCATATGGGATAAATTCGTATTCAGCTAATTTTCCATTCTTCAGCCGTATGATCATTTTAAGTATTCAAGCATTTTATTTGCGAGGGCATCGGCAAATTCGTCGTCATTGACATTGCAGTCCAGCTCATAAACGGGGATTTCGGATCTTAAGTTGTCCTTGATGGCGTCAAACAGCGCCTGATTGGCTTCCGGCCACCAGAACTCTTTGTCCGGTGCGTCCAGCATAGAGACACCTTGCAAGGGCAAGAAAAACGCCACCGGGCCGGACGACAAGTTGGCCTTTTCGGCCAGAATGCGTCCAATTTCAGCGTTTTCTTCGGGATTGGTGCGCATCAGCGTCACATTCGACGCCCACTGACAAAAGCGGCGGCTATTGTATTTTTGGGGAACGGTTTCCCGAGCCCAGAAATTTGCCATATCAACACAGCCAGGGGCTACTACTTGGGGAATGCCTTTGAGCGAGACGATATCGTAGCGGTTGGGTCCACCGGCGAGAACACCCCCGGTGATCTGATCCGCCCACTCAGTGGTTGTAATGTCTAAAATTCCTGAAATATATCCGTCGGCTACCAGGCTTTCCAGGGTTTCGGGAGTGCCGATCTGATGGAAAATCAATACCTCATATTCACTTTTCTCCATGATTGATCGACAGCGGTTGACCACCGGTGTGGTATTGCCGAACATGGAAGCCGCCAGCAACGGTTTTTCAACAATATCCGGTGCCGGTGTCTCAACCATGCCGATGGCGGCGCCGACCGCGCTGGCGTAAGCCCGGGCACTGAGGCGATTGACACCGGCGACATCGACGATGCAAGGCACCATCACAATATCCCGTGTTCCCACGTAGGGTTTGGTGTCACCGGAGGCTAAGGTGCTGACCATTACCTTGGGAACGCCCAGCGGCAGCGCCCGCATGGCGGCCGTGCCGATCTCGGTGCCCGCCGATCCGCCCATGGAAATAACGGCCTGGATGCGATCGGCGGTGTGCAAGTCGGCAATGATCGTTTTAATGCCTTTTGACATGGTCTCAATGGCCAGCCCGCGATCCGATTTTTCTCTCAAGACAGCCAGGCTGGAGCCGCCGGCCTCGGCTACTTGGTTGGCCGACACATCCGGCTCAAACCCGGGGTCATTTACGATTCCCACATTGACCACCAGTGCCGCGTGACCCCGTTTTTCAATTTCTTGCTTGACGAACAAAAACTCTTCGCTCTTGGTGTCAAGGGTGCCAATGACGGCAATAACTTTGGTCATTTTAAATTTCCTTTCATATCAGCGCTGATTCGTCGCGCTAGAAAAAGTCGTCCAAGTCTGTTCAAAATTGATTGAAATTCAACCTCCTGTCAACCAAATAATTCAGCATGGTTGTGTTTGTAAAATCCAAAAATATTTATTGCCATTCTTTTCGAGAATAGATAATTACGAGCCTATTTGAGCGAAAGACGCTAGAGTATTTACTCATTGATACTAGCTGAGATTCTGGGTTCAAGCCAAACTGAACCGATAAATATCTATTTTGGAGGGATGATTACATTGGAGATCGAAATACTACATTTAATCGAAGGCGCCAAGCAGGCGCGTGGTCTGACAGTTATTATAGATGTATTTCGGGCTTTTTCAACCGCCTGCTATGCCGTGCGAAATGGCGCTGTCGGGATTGTTCCGGTGGCTGATGTCGATGTGGCATACCGACTCAAAGAAGAAAACCCGGATTTTGTGCTGATGGGGGAGCGAAAAGGGAAAAAACTGGCAGGATTTGATTTCGGCAACTCGCCGACAGAGATCGAAGCCGTCGATTTTGAGGGAAAAACAATCATTCAAACCACTTCCGCCGGAACCCAGGGATTCGCCAATGCCCGCAACGCCGACGAGCTGATCACCGGCAGCTTTGTGAATGCAGAGGCGATTGTTAGATATATTCAGAGGAGGGCACCGCAGAAAGTATCCCTGGTTTGCATGGGGACCTGGGCTGTGACACCCAATGACGAGGATACCCTTTGTGCTGAATATATTGCCGATCGGTTGATGGATCAGAAAATCGATTCAAACACAATATGCGCCCGTCTTAAAAAATCGAAAAGTGCCCGGATATTTTTTGATCCCGAAACCATCTGGGCGCCTGAAAAAGATTTTGAGCTATGCCTAAACATCGGGCTTTGCGATTTTGTTTTGAAAGCTGAAAGATACCAAAAAGATCTGTTTTTCTTAAAACCAGGGCGGTGATGGCTCGGGACCATAGCCTTCCCAAAGAGCTGTTACCAAAAGCGACATCGGAACCGGTTTGGGATTGCTCGTGGTTGATCGGATCGTGGGAACTCACGGGGGAAAAATAGAAGTTCTTTCAAAATCCGGAGTCAGAAGTTTGTTTCGAACGATATTTCGTATCCATTAGAACGTTTGTCAGAATAACGATCCGCTATCGGCAGTTTGTTCCAGGCTAAGTCCATATCCAGATTGGATCCATCTCTTTATACGTTTTTCAGCCCCAATAGCTGTCGCGCCTCTTCCGGTGTCGCAACCTCTAATCCCATTTGATAGATGAGGGAGACGATTTTTTCCACAAGCTCTGCATTGGTTGCCGCCGCCTTGCCCGGAGCATAATAGACACTGTCTTCAAAGCCTACCCGGACGGCGGCGGCACCCATGCCGATGGCCGTGGCCAGGAATGAAAAATCCTGCATGTTTTCATGGACGACCCCCCAGGGAGCCGTTTCCGTCAAGCTTGATTTTAAGAAAAACAGGCTATTGGGGTCGGCCGGCAGGGCCCAATGAAACCCCAAGCAAAACCCAAAGGAAAAGGGTGGCTCCAGCACTTTTTCTTGCAACAGTTTGGTGGCGGTCGTCAACATGCCGGTTTCAAATATTTCCAATTCGGGAACCACATTTTTCTCTTTCATTCGGCGAGCCCAGTAGCGGATATCCGGCAACCGGTTGATATAGACCTCCTCACCGAAATTTACCGATCCCATGTTGAGTGACGCGACCTCTACCCGGGAGTCATTCAAGGCAACACAACGCTCCTCCAAGGAAAGCTCCGTCAACCCGCCGGTGGATCCCTGGATGATAATGTTCGATGATTGCCGGATCAGATCGAGGGTGCGCGAAAAGTCTATCAAATCTTCGGTCTGGTGGCCCTCATCATCCCGCACATGTAGATGGACAAAACTTGCGCCCAGCCGGCTACAGTCAATAACGTCTTTGGCAATATCTTCGGGTGTCAAAGGATTCACCGACGGCGGTGCTATGATTTTCCCCACCGGCGCCACGGCAACAATGATTTTCCTGTTTGTTATAGTAGCCATCGTTTTTTTGCTTTCTTGGGTTTGTTATGGTTGATTTAAGAGTAAACACCCCGAATGAACTTTCAAATGCCAGTTACGATGATGCCGGATATAGCCGTCATGATCCCGAGACTTTGAAGCCCCGAGACTTTGTCTTTTAAGAAAATAATGGCCAGCGTTATGGTCACTATCGATAAGGCAGAAGCTATCGGCGTAATCAAGATGGCATCTCCGATCGTCAATCCGTAATTAACAATTGCGACTGCGGCCGCTTCAATTACGCCCATGAGTACCACCATACATTTTGTTTGGGCGGTGGCTTTGGTTAGGCCAAGCTTTTGTTTGATGAGATAGGAGTAGAGCAGCAAGAACAAAATAATCCCGAACTTCACAATTACAGTCGCTAATAGCCAGCCAATTTCTTCAGATATAACCTCGCTAATGTTCCAAAAGACACCAAAGAAAAAAGCCCCGAACACTGTTTCCTTGACACCCGATGAAAGTTGAAATCTGTGTTTTCGAATATCGCTCCAATTTAAGGATGCTAAGGTAACGCCACTGATAATCATCAAGACGCCCAATGACTGTATTACAGAAAGCCGCTGGCCCATAAAGATGAAAGCAAACAGCATCGTAAATACGGCCCATAGATTCATGGTTGCGGCAATAATCGATACATTGCCTATCTCAAAACCTTTGAAAAAAAATAAGTATCCAGCCGAATAGACAATTGCTGCGATTGGGAATAAAGTGATTAACAGAATAGGGACGTTGAGGCTTATCGTAAAAACGAATGTAAGCAGAAGGACAGATATCAAACCGGCCAGTTGTGACCAAAACAAGGACTTAAAGGGCCCGATCTGTTTTGCATACACCCCCCCGAGAAAGTCATATATTCCCCATCCAACCATACCTCCTAATCCAGCTAATATGCTTAAGATAGCTGTACTCATGAGAGTCGTGTGTATTCCACTAATAAATTTGTATGTGAAGTGTAATTGAATTTAGCCGAACTGAGATAGTGATTTTGAATCGCAGATGCACCGGAAATTTAGTTGATGTAAAAATATTCCAAAAGCGGTGTTCAGACACTTCTTGCCATCCATTCCTGTCATCTGTTTTCTGACTTCTGACCTCTGTTTTCCCGACCCTTGACTTCTGTTGTCAGCTCCTGTGACTCGACAACTTTCGTAACCCTGACAATGTCCGGATCTGTAAACTGATCCAGTGCATCCCGCGCGATGGTCGAAAAACTGTACATCACCGCACCTCCTTCACGGGCTTGAAACCAGTGTTTTTCTCCGGGTGCAAGGGTTATTTGATCGCCAGGCTTCATCACGATTTCCTTGCGCATAACATAGCAATCATCTTTGCCTTCCACGATAAACCCTTTCTCGAAGCTGTCTTCGCCGGCGACATAAAAATAAACCGTGCCCGCGATCACTCGAATCGTTTCTTCCTTGCCGGGGTCGTCATCGACCGGCGGGTGCCAGTGCTCGGGCTCGGTCTGATCGGGCAGCATCACCAGCACCTTGACGCTGATCCGCTCGGTCTGAACCAGGGTCAGCACCTGAACGCCTTCTTTTTCAATATTACTCAAGCCAAAATCCACAACTTCGATACTTTGGGCTTCTTTATCTGAAATTGTGATGCCCGCCTGCCGAATCATTTTTGCGGCTTGCTTTTGAGCTGCTTTTTGTTGTTGTCTTGTGATCAATGTTGGTTACCTCTGATTAAGGGTCAACGAATATGAAATACGTCATTCAAGGTGCCGGCGATTTCATCCAGTGCCTGATTGGCCATGTCCAACCTCGCTGTCATTCGGATAAAGGCGTGAATCATGCCCGGATAGTGAGACAGCCTTACGTTCACCCCGGCATCCTGCAGCCGTTTGGCATAGGCCCGGCCTTCATCGCGCAGAGGATCGTACCCGGCTGTTATGATAAACGCCCGGGGAAGATTGCTGAGATTGTCCGCTCGTAAAGGAGAAGCATATGGCTCATTCGATTGGCTTTTATCGTTGAGGAAATGATCCCAGAACCACTTCATAAGATCGCGGGTAAGCATGTAGCCTTCCTTGTTTTCTAAATATGAAGGCGTATTGAAATTACAGTCGGTGATCGGGTAGATGAGGATCTGCAGATCAATACGGGGCCCTTTACGATCGCGCGCCATCATTGAAACAACTGTCGCCAGATGGCCCCCGGCACTATCACCTCCCACGGCAAATCTTTCGGGATCGGCCTGGACAACCGCTGAATTTTCAGCCACCCATTCCGTCGCAGCGTAGGCATCATCGACGGCTGCAGGGTAGGGATGTTCAGGCGCCAAACGATAGTCGACCGACACAACCAGGCACCCACTGGTTTTTGCCAGGGCGTGGCAAAAACCGTGATGGGTATCGAGGTCACCAATTACCCATCCGCCGCCATGAAAATAAACAAGTGTTGCAAACGGCGGATTGCCCTCAGGATAGTAGAGGCGCAGCGGAATTTCACTGCTTGGGCCGGGTATGCTGCGATCTTCTACGCGACTGACTGCCAGCGAGGGTTCGACGGGCGGCGCCACATCCAGCATCTGCTTTCGGGCCTCTGTCGGTGATAAATCCTGATAATCAGGAAGTCCGAGTTCAGCAGCTTCTGCCAAAATTTTTTCGGCCTGGGGATCTAACGACATCGCTTTTTCCTTTTCATTTGAGCTTATCCTCCAGCCATCTGGCGTATTTCTGAATTCCTTCCTCAACACTGTATTCCGGTTCAAAGCCCAGCTCTTTTCTGGCCCGGCTGATGTCCAGGGCTTCACAGCGCTGCATCAGCTCACCGGGCCCAAGATCGACCTCGACGGGAAATGATGAATATCTTTGGCATAGCGCGGCGACCCTTCCTAAACTGGTGGGTACGCCAGTTGCAATATTATATATGTCGTGTTGAACCGCTTTGGCCTGATAGAGCAGGGCGGTTCCCCGGGCGGCATCTTCGATGTAGGTAAAATCCAATTTCTGGTCGGCGCCCTTGTCCATCTTTAAATCGTCTAATCCTTCCAGGGCCCCGAAGCCAAGCCGATAGAGCCTGATGAATCGGGAGGGCCATTTACCCTGGCCATAGCAGAAATACACCCGACTGATTCTGAATTCGAATCCGAAGGAATTGGCATATTGTTGCCCCAGAAATTCACAGGAGGCTTTGGTCGAACCGTAGAGATCGCAGGGATCTGGCGGAAACTGGTCTTCGGATACGGTCCCGGGCACTGCCCCATAAACCGCACCGGTGCTGGTGTAGACTACTTTGGGGATTTCAAACTGCCTCGCAATTTCCAGAATATTGTGAGTTCCGCCAATGTTGAGCTTGACATTGCCGTATGGATTTTCGAGTACCAATTCGCCCATGATACCGACGGTGTGCAAAATGCCGTCAATTTCATTTCCATGTTTTTTGAAAATTTCGGTTAGACAAGGAAAATCCATGACATCGCCTTGGATAAAGGTGACATTTCGGGCGACAGCATCCAAGTGGTCCGGAACCATCGGGCTGGAATCGAAAAGAATCACCCGGTGACCTTCTTTCGCCAGAAAATAGGCGGCCCAAGAACCAATATGTCCATGTCCGCCGGTGATAAAAACTGCCATAGTAGACCTACCTCCGATGCGATTCATTTAACTACAAAACCAGACGTCCAGGCTTAAATATGTAGCATCCCTTTGTGCCAGATGGCAAAAATATTGTCATTTTATTTGGGACTGATCAACCCAAAGGCTGCATCCTGGTCCCGACGCAGGTTCCATAAACACGATTTGGGGTCATGTTCCATCATATCATACGTTAATAGTCTGCCTTCTTCAACCGGGTATTTCAGGCGATTACCGGCGGCCATGTAGTAGGGAATTGGATTGTCTGTGGCTATCCCTGCTGCGGGTATGATTTCCGGCACCACCCCTGATATGGAGTGATCGAGCTCCAGGGCCAAGAATTCGTCTTTCTGAAGCTCTCGACAAGTCCGAATCCCTAAATCTACCCTGGGTCTGAGGTCATTGCTGCCGGTCGATTGTTTGACAAGGCCAGCCGCCAGCACCGAGGTGGCAGTTTCAAGCCCCAGCAAGTGATAGGGTCTGATAATCATGGCCCGGGTGCCGTCACGACTGACCAAATGTCCCTTGTTTTTCAAAAGCGGCCATGTATTTTGCGCCCGGCACTTTATGACGACAAAAACACCACCGCCAAAGCTGGCTTCGTCTGGTCGGCGCAGACAATTGACCATATCGACAACCCCCTCTTTTTGAAATAACCCCCCATCAGCTTGAAGACACATGATTTCAGGCATTTCAGTGATGCGGGCAATGGGCGCATGCAGTTGAGGAGCATCGTAATCGAAATCAGTGCCATTAAGGACGATCGCCATTTCGCACAAGTCGGCCACCGAGAATTGAACCAAGGATTCTAATATCCGACGGCGTTGATGTATCAACTTCTCTGCCGTACAGTCGGCCAGCTCCCACAGACCAAGATCGGAGATGGATACTATCGATTCATCCCTTGAAATGGTTTTTGAATTAGGGTCGAGAACAAAATCTAATTCAGCTGATTTGCCGGCACAAAGGATCTCAAAGCCAAGGGTTTGGGCCCAGGAAATCAGACCGAACAACAAACTCGGTTGATCACCGTCTGCCGGTGTGTAAACGAGATCCGCATTTTGGGCCCGCCGGTTTAATTCAGGTCCGACGACACAATCTGTCTCCTTGGTAACCATAACCACATGCTTGCCGTTTTCAATCGCCATGAGGGCATGCAAAGCACCGGCCTCCGGTACTCCGCTGGCCTCCATCACAACCGAGATCGGCAGATCCATCAGTAACGCGGCATCACCTACAACTGCTGTCTTGCCCCGGGCGATCGAATCATTCACCTCCGCTTCGGTGCCACAAATTTTTAATTTGCCCGGCGGCAGTCCGGCTTTCAGGCAGGCCTTCCTGGCAACGGCCACATCCCGATCGCACACTACCGGTACCCCAATATGAGGTATTAAGCGCGATTGTGCCAGAAACAATCGGCCGAATGTCCCCATGCCGATCACCCCAACCCTGGTGATGTGAGATGATTTAAACAAATATTGATAGTTCACGTTTTTCCCTGTCGTTATTTTTTCCTTGACAAGCCTGCCTCATATCCGATATTGCATTTTGTATACAAAATTCAATCTTCAATTTCAACTGTTTTTTTAAACACCAGATACCCTTTCATTAGCTATGATTAATTTGGGCGCCCGGCACGAGAACCTTGATCAGAAGGTCTATTTGATCCTTAAAGAACTTATTACCGATCGCAAGCTACTGCCGGGTCAAAAAATTCCTCAGGAAAAACTGGCCCGGGATTTAGGAATCAGTCGAACGCCCTTGGTCAGCGCCCTCAAATTTCTCGAACATGAAAAATTGGTTGAATCCGTCCCGCGCAGGGGTTTTTTTGTACGCCTGTTCAGCAAAGAAGAAATGGTTTACATCTTTGAGCTGCGTGAAGTTTTGGAGGGGCTTGCGGCCAGGCGAGCGGCTGCCAAAATTACTGATTCCCAGATAATTGAGCTGGATAAATTTTTTAAACCTTTTGCGGGCAAGAAAAACATTTCGGACTATAAAAGCTACGCCCGTGAAGACCGACGGTTCCATAAATTTGTCATTGATGTCGGCGCCAAGGAATTCTTAAAAAGTATTCTACAAACGACCAACATCATCAGTTTCAGCTATCAGGTTCTGCATTCCGAGGGTCTGGTCAGGCCCCCCAATGAAACGATTCAAGAGCACCTGGCGGTGATTGAGGCAATTAAAAATAGGGACCCGGTAGCCGCCGAGGACCTAATGCGAGTGCATTTCAAAAAATCGCTTGTTTTTCTTAAGCGAGAGATTAATGGAAGCGAAGACAATATCAACGCATAGGCGGCTGAAACAGCGTCAGCGTGATGAAAGGAGGGATGCAAGTCAACGCTAAGCAAACTTTGCCTGGTCAAGGAAAACAAAAAATCGTCGGATGACAAACTCAGATGCATCCCCTTTCAGACTTTCAATAGGGGCCATCTGGTAAACGAAACCTTGCCGGGCAAAAAAATGGGGGACCGCTGGTCCTGAAACTAAAACGCAGCAATAATCAAGGAGGTTTTGCTATGAAAAAGGTTTTAATTTTCTGTCTGGTAGTACTTCTGGCCATAACAACTGGTGCGTTTGCCAAAGACTTTCCAAAGAGAGACATCACCAATGTCGTGGTCTGGTCCGCCGGTGGCGGCACCGATACCTGCAACCGTATCATCAGCGCTGAAATGGCCAAATTTCTGGGTGTTAACGTAAACGTCATCAACAAAACCGGCGGGGTTGGAGGTTCAGTCGGCATGAGCTTCGCTTATAAACGACCTGCAGACGGATACACGCTGTGCGGGCTTTCAGAATCCTGCGTGACCGCCGGCGTTCAGGGCGGCTGGAAGCAGAAAATGAGTGTCTGGGATTACTTTATCGTCGGAGGTTCGCCGGACGTGATTTCCGTAACACCTGATACACCCTACAAGAACCTCGGGGATTTGATCGAAGCAGCCAAAAAATCACCGGGAACCATCAAGGCTTCTGCCAGTGCCGCCGGTTCCATCCATCACCTCAACCTGCTGGCGGTCGAAGACGGCTCCGGCGCCAAATTCAGCTTTATTCCCTATAAAGGATCCGCTCCCAGCCAGAACGCCGCCATGGCCGGTGAAGTATCGGTGGTGGTCACATCACTGGCCGAACAGCAACAGCTTTTGCGCGGCGGCAAACTGCGACCTCTGGCCATGCTGATTCCGGATGCGTTTGAGGTGGAGGGGCTCGGTATGATTCCATCTGCCTTTAAAACGTACCCCAATCTTTCCAAATATCTACCGATATCCCAGGCCATTGGTTTTGCCGTTCGTGCCGATACCCCGGACGACGTAAAAGCAGTCTTGGTCGATGCATTCAAAAAGGCCATTGCCACCGACAAGCTAAAAACCTGGGCCAAGGAAAATTACTACCTGCTGTCCGGTAAGACCGGTGCAGAGGCCAAGGCAGAGTTTGATGCGCTAGAGTCAAATTTTGCCTGGACCCTGTGGGAACTCAAAGCGGCCAAGGTTGACCCGGCATCATTGGGAATTCCCAAACCCTAAATCTAGCAATCTAAAGAAGGTCGGGTGCGAAACGGCACCCGGCCTTCTAGTTATTCATTACCTGTTAATTGTTATTGGTGAAATTACCATGTTGGAAAAAGAAAAACTGCGCAAAGCGGATGTTTACTCAGGTGGTGCCATATTTTTATTCGGGCTGTGGATTGTTCTACAGGCTTTAAAGATGCCGATGAAGGACAGCTGGGGCGGGGTTCAGAATGTCTGGTATGTGTCTCCGGCAATTTTTCCTTTGTTCGTCGGTTGTATGATCATGTTGTTGGGGGGGCTATTGTGCCGCACGGCATTGAAGAGAATCGGCTTCAAGGCCTTCACCGAAACCGTTCGTTGGTTGTCGAGCAAAGCACTGCTGCAATTTTTAAATACCGTCACCAACCTACGGTTTTATTCAATTGTTGTTTTATTTTTGTCGTTTG
>JASFSK010000079.1:0-11899 GCA_050114455.1 Desulfobacterales bacterium
TGCGACACGGCTGGGTAGCGTTCTGTCGGGCTATGATATCATTTCAACCATCGGTATCCTTCAGGATGTTGCCCCCGATCTGGCAGATTTGTACGGCACCCTGGAAATGATTGCCAATACCACTAAACCTTTGGTGTTATTGGTTTCCGAACGACAGTGCTTCGATGTTTGTCTCGATTTACTTGAACACCTGCACGGAGACCTTTCTGCCAAGCCGTTTATTATTCCCTACGTTAATCCGATAACGCCACTTGTACTGAATGAAGACACGTCCGATAAGGTTTTCAGGACAATTGAGCGCGGCTTGCCTCTAATGTACAACAACTATGGCATGTCCGGCGCCACTTCCCCCATAACTCCGGCAGGCAACCTGGCATTGCTGAATGCTGAGCTTCTGGCGGGGCTGGTTTTCAGCCAGCTCGTCAAAGAGGGGACACCGATTATTTTAGGAAGTTTGCCGGCGGGCTTCGACATGCGCAGCATGGCCGGCCTTTATACGCCTGAAACCCTGATGTTGAATGCGGCCTGTGCCGAGATGATGGCGCATTATGGGTTGCCGCATTCGGGGACTTCCGGCAGCGGTCCGGGCTGGGGACCTGATCTCTCAGCGGCCGGGACACTCTGGATGAATCATTTGACCAGCTGCCTGGGTAAAGTAGGGCTGGCGCCCTTTGTCGGCGGCAATTTTGATTCAATGGCCTTTTCACCCGCTTTTGTCGTATACTCCGATGAAGTCATTCGCCAGGCCCGTTTTTTTAATCAGGGTTTTGATATCAATGAGGCCTCAGTAGCTTTGGACGAAATCGCGTCCATTGGCCCGGGGGGCAATTTTTTAATGGCGGATTCGACAGTGGCTTTATGCCGTCAAATTAATTTCAGCAGCCCCATCTGGCCCAATTTGTCCCTGGACGACTGGCAGAAAAAAGGCAATCAGCGGGCAGATAGCGTATTACGCAAACATACCCGGGATCTTTTAGATGATTTGCCCACACCGGATGACCACGAAGACCTGCTTGCCAGGGGAGAAATGTATATCGATAATTGGATTAACGGAAGCCGGCCTTGACAGCAGGGTGGTTGGAGGGGTAGTTTGGCGCTTAAGGATTTAGTATTTGTATTTTTCCGGCTTGTCCAGGTTACCAATTGCGGGGGGTGGATCGATAGGAGATCGCGTGGACTCTAAATTCACGTAGCTCGGTGCGACACCGTGACCTCCCGCCAATTTCATTTATCTGACAGGATCAACCGCAGGGACCGGATATTATCATGCTCAAAATAAACAAAAAAGTTTAGTCAGGTGTTAATGGTTATTTGTTATTCGTTATTAGAGTAAGGATGATTCCTTCATTTTATCATTCAATTATATATGAAATATAAGAATTGATTATATTCCTATGAAACGATTATCCAACAGCCAATAGCTCGAAACACCTATCATCGGTTTGGGATTATTTAACCCGGAACCTTGAACTTTAAAAATCAGCGGCCACCCGCAGAAGTGGCCCAGGCCTCATCAATAAGCCATCCTCATGCCCCCAAATTTTGCTGGATGCCGCTGATTAACCTAGCCGCCAACATGGAGGCAGATTTGAAAATTTCCTGGACAGCGACGCAGTTGGCACGCTTAAAAGAACTGGCCGCAGATGATTCTGATCTTCAGCTACAGTTTGACGATCCTCCGGCGCGTGACAAATCTTATCAAAAAATAGAAAAAGAGTTGGTCAAAATACAACGCCAAAAGTTGCAAGAGCTACGAGATGTTCACCGCAGACCCGGGCTTTGTCGGCTCGAAACCCGATTGACCGAGGCCCTCGTTCAAAATGGTTTCGTACAGGTCACAACCCCGACCATTTTGTCAAAGGGACTGCTATCCAAAATGTCCATAGACGATTCCCATCCGCTCACATCGCAAATCTTCTGGTTGGACAAGGACAAATGCCTGAGACCGATGCTGGCGCCGCACCTTTACTTCGTGCTTCAGGATCTGTTGCGGATATGGGAGAAACCTGTGCGCATATTTGAGATTGGTTCATGTTTTCGGAAAGAATCCCAGGGCGCCCAGCATTCGAATGAATTTACCATGCTCAATCTGGTGGAAATGGGCCTTTCCGAGGACATTCGGCAGAAACGGCTTGAAGAACTGGCGGCTTTGATAACCCGGGCAGCTGGTGTGGACGACTATATTATCGAGTCGGAAAGTTCCGCTGTTTATGGGGAAACCATTGATATTCTGGACGGACGTAACCGACTGGAGCTCGGCTCGGCCGCCATGGGACCTCATAAGCTCGATCGCGCCTGGCAAATTACGGACGCCTGGGTGGGTATTGGCTTCGGCCTTGAACGATTGCTGATGGTTGCCGAAAAGAGTCAAAGCTTGTCAAAAATGGGGAGAAGTTTGGCCTATCTGGATGGGATTCGATTGAATATTTAACTGAGAGGTTCAGGGTTCACAAAGGTTGCAGCCTGTGGATGCTTTTCCCAATATCAGTAACAATCTGTGATATTCCTCATACCCAATATGTGATACGGATCTATGTCCAGATTAAGACACGATGCCTATGACGGAAGCGGTCTGGTCTTTACAACCCGGAACATTGAATCTTGAACTGTTCAGCAAAGGCGCCTAAAAAAGTC
Organism: Desulfobacterales bacterium; assembly: GCA_050114455.1. Lineage (GTDB taxonomy): Bacteria > Desulfobacterota > Desulfobacteria > Desulfobacterales > JAFDCJ01 > JAFDCJ01. Next base: position 2,635 of record JASFSK010000079.1, read on the forward strand.
GAACCGTTGCCCAGAGGCTTAACGTCATGGCAGACAATAAATCATCCAAACCACCCGTGAAACGGTACTATCGCAAACGGGTTGAGCTTTTTCGACTCATTGAAAAAATAAAGCTTTGGCCTTCGCGCAAGGGGCTGCTGCATGGGATCAAGACGATTGACCGATTCGGCGATCAGGCGCGGATCACCACCCACTGCAACAAAACCTTTATGATTAGAAACTCCAGAAACTGCCGAGCAGCACGCTGGCTCAGAAATAAGTGGTTTCGTGGCGTGTGCGGTGCCTGTCGGGTGCCGGATTGGAAGGTGGAAAAATACTCGTCCACCTATTTTAAACGCCATTATGGCTCGGCGCTGCTGAAGGAAGATGATGCCTGAACCGAGAGGTTAAAGGTTCAAGGGTTACAACTGATGGATTCCGCTCCCAATAAAAATCAAAACCTGGAATACTCGTCATATCCCATTGAGTGAAAAGGATTTCAAACCAGATAAAGCACGATCCATTTGATACGATCTGCCTGGTTTTGTTAACCCGGAACGTTGAACTCAAAACCGCTAAAACTTGGCGACAATAAAGGGATTAGGAATTCAATAGCCCTTTGGAAATTTAACTCATCTACTCGAAACAATTCCAATGGAGGAAATAATGCCGTACGACCCTGAAATGGATAAGGTACTCAAAAAGTGGAAGTGTGAAGAAACCGGACTGGTTGTTACAATTAATCAATACGGCGATGCAGAACCCAAAGTACAAATCGGACCGCGCATACTCCTGAAAAAGGACGGGTCGGAAAGGGCTCCGGTAAAAGCCGGCCGTCTGACCATCGAAGATGTGATGTGGTTGTATGATATGATCGACGAGATCAAGGATGACCTCACCAAAATAGCCAAACCCATGTAACCCGGACCGTGTCAAATAGGTTATCCGTAGTTCAGACAATGTGACGAAGTAGAGATAACGTCCATGTAAAGTGCATGGTCCAAGAAACGGATCCCTTTCGTGCGAGAAAACGATGCCATTATAAACCCGACGAAATCCAGAAATGCGCCTGACATCGGTCCGGTTGCCATCATGGCTGCCACCCGAGTGGATCTGTTTTCACTGTGTGAGCGGTTTAAATTTAATAAAAATGAGTTTCGGCGGCTGATGAGCAGCCGACTGTATGTTAATCGGGAGTGCCCGGATAGCATTGCCCTTGTCGGCCCCGTCGTTGGTGCCCCTTATGCGGTGATGCTGCTAGAAACACTGATTGTCTGGGGGGTTCGCAATATCCTCTTTTTGGGCTGGTGCGGTGCGATTGCCGAAGATGTGAAGATCGGCGACATTGTCCTTGCGACCTCTGCTCTTATCGATGAAGGCACTTCCATCCACTATGGGCAGAAAACTGCCGGGGTGGCAGACGCTTCGCCTACCCTGATATCCATGGTGCGGCAGGTTTTGAAGAAAAATCAAATTGATTTTCATGCCGGAAAAATCTGGACCACGGATGCCGTGTACAGGGAGACCCGACGACAGGTTGCAGCCCATCAACAGGACGGAATTTTAGCTGTCGAAATGGAGCTTTCGGCGTTGTTCTCGGTGGCTCAATTTCGCCAGGCGGCACTAGCCGGCATTGTGGTGGTTTCCGATGAGCTGTCTTCGTTGACCTGGCGTCCGGGATTCAAGGACGAGCGTTTTGCCGAAGGCCGCCGAACTGCCCACAGAGTGGTGAAAGAACTGTGCCGGACCCCTGAGTTACGAAATACTTGAGGGGTCGGGGAGTTCTTTAAATTAGGTTAGGTCTTCGCGGGGAATAGCCCGTGCCAGCCGTAACAATATAATCGAGGAATGATGCCAGACCCCAATCCCGAAATAGTCGCAAAACTAGAAGAACTCAGAAAAAAACTGCACCATCATAACTATCGCTATTACGTGCTGGATGATCCGGAAGTTGCGGATGCCGAGTACGATCGCATGATGCAGGAACTTGTTCGACTGGAAGAAGCCCACCCGGAACTGGTCCGGCCGGATTCACCCAGTGTTCGGGTGGGAGCGCCCCCCCTGACCCGGTTTGAAACCTTTTCGCACTCTATCCCGATGTTGAGCCTGGACAACGGATTTAGTGATACCGACATTCTTGATTTCGACCAACGTGTCAAAAGAAATCTCAAATCAGCGGAAGATATACTCTACACAGCGGAACCCAAAATGGATGGGGTCGCGGTTGAAGTTGTCTACGAAGATGGCAATATGGTAGCGGCCGCTACCCGTGGCGACGGTGTGATGGGGGAGTTGATCACTGCCAATGTCAAAACGATCAGAGCAGTACCGCTGTTGATTCAGCCATCCAGCCTCTGGGGGGCGCCTTCTCTTTTGGAGGTCAGAGGAGAAGTATTTATCGGGACGAAAGAATTCAGTACCTATAACCGGGAGCGGCTGGACCAGGGCCGGCCTCCCTTTGCCAATCCCAGAAATGCTGCTGCCGGCTCTTTGCGGCAACTAGACTCCAAAATTACCTCCGAACGCCCCCTCGATATCTTTTTTTACGGTGTCGGACTTGTCTCCGGTGTAGAGTTGGAATCTCATTGGGACTTGCTGCAATCATTGAAAAGCTGGGGCTTTAAAATCAATCCGTTCATCCGACCTCGGATTACAATACAAGGGATTTTGGAGTATCACCGTGAGCTGATTGAAATGCGGCACCAACTTCCCTATGATATTGACGGCATGGTGATCAAAGTGGACAGCCTGGCATTGCAGCAACGATTGGGGGCAACCACCCGCAGCCCCCGCTGGGCGATTGCTTATAAGTTTGCAGCGCTTCAGGAAACAACCATACTTGAAAATATTGAAGTTCAAGTGGGCCGGACCGGTGTTTTAACGCCGGTGGCCCATCTCGCACCTGTCGAGCTCGGCGGTGCCACAGTCAGACGCGCCACGCTGCACAATGAAGATGAAATCATAAAGAAAGATGTGCGCATCGGGGATACCGTACTGGTTCAAAGGGCCGGGGACGTCATCCCCGAAGTGGTTAAGGTGATTTTGTCCAACCGCAGTGGATCAGAGAAAAAGTTCACCATGCCCGATATCTGTCCTGTCTGCCGATCGGCTGTAATGCGCAGCGAGGGAGAATCAGCGCTTCGCTGTGTCAACTATAGCTGCCCGGCCCAGGTCAAGGAACGCATCAGGCATTTTGCCTCCAAAGGGGCTTTTGATTTTGACGGTCTGGGAGACAAACTGGTCGACCAGCTTGTCGAAAAAAAATTGCTGAACTCATATGCGGATCTGTTCAAGCTGGATGCGAATACGCTGGCCGGACTGGATCGCATGGGGGCCAAGTCGGCTGAGAATCTCCTCCGGGCTGTTGAAAAAGGCAAACAGATTAGCTTCGCACGGTTTATTTATGCCCTGGGCATTCGCAATGTCGGTGAACATGTGGCGGTGTTGCTGGCCGCTCAATTTGACAGCCTCGAAGCGTTGACAAATTGCACGACAGAAGATCTTGTTGCGATAGATGGCATCGGGCCGGTGGTTGCGGATAGCATTGTAAGCTTTTTCAATCAGGCAGAAAATCTAAGCATTGTTCGTCGCATCCTCGACAGCGGTGTAAATATAGCATTTGAGTCACAACAGGAGGGAGAAAACCTCAGCGGCAAGATCTTTGTGCTGACCGGCACCCTCAAAAACATGACTCGCCAGCAGGCCAAGGACCTGATCGCAAAAGCCGGCGGAAAAGTCACCGGGTCGGTCAGCCGGAAGACGGATTTTGTGGTGGCCGGTGAATCTGCAGGATCCAAGCTATCCAAAGCACGTGAGATGGGTATAACCATTATTGATGAGGTTACCCTTCAAGAATTGATTGACCGGGAGAAATAGAAGCTTCAAAAATACCAAATTATTGATGCCGTTTGAGCGGTTAGGAGAATCACCATGGAAGACAAAGTCAGGGCCCGCGCGATCATCAGCGGACGGGTGCAGGGTGTGTTTTTCAGAATGGAGACGAAGCGCGCTGCCGATAGAATCGGTGTTTACGGCTGGGTAAGAAATTTAAGGGATGGCACCGTCGAAGCCATCTTTGAGGGAAACCAGGATCAAGTCGATACGTTGCTTGAATGGTGTAAAGAGGGGCCTCCTCGTGCGGACGTTTCTGATGTGAAAATTGACTGGCAAGACCATAAGGGAGAGTTCAGCGCGTTTGATGTTTCGTACTAGTACAGCTCTCACTATATTAGCTGATATCGGGATTCATTATTTCAGAACAGGGCCTCGATGAATTGTTCCGCATCAAACGGCCGCAGGTCATCGACTTTTTCCCCGATCCCAATATACTGCAGCGGAATTTCCAGTGAGCTGCAAATAGCGATGACGATGCCCCCCTTGGCGGTGCCGTCAAGTTTGGTCAGGGCCATTCCGGTAACCGACAAGGCTTCATCGAAAAGCCTGGCCTGGGAAAGCGCATTTTGACCGGTTGTGGCATCTAAAACCAGCAAAATTTCATGGGGAGCACCCGGAAGTTGTTTGGCCACTGTTCGCTTTATTTTTTTTATTTCTTCCATCAAGTTGACTTTGGTGTGAAGCCTACCGGCCGTATCGATGAGGACGATCTCGCAGCCCCGAGCTTTGGCGGCTGCAACCGCATCGAAGGCCACCGCTGCCGGATCCGCATTTTCCTTGTGCTTGACGAATTCTGCGCCGGCCTTGTGTGCCCATATTTCGAGTTGCTCGACAGCTGCAGCACGAAAGGTGTCAGCTGCTGCAATCAGCACTTTATGGCCGGCCGATACATGCGATGCAGCAATTTTTCCGATCGTGGTCGTTTTTCCGACCCCATTGACACCAACAACCAGAATCACATGGGGTTTAGTTTTCTGCAGGGCTGATGACGGGGGCGTCGTTCTGATTTTCGATAGAACTTCCTCTTTTAATAATGCGATCACTTCATTGGTGTCAGCAACCTTGGTGTTCTCAATTCGTTGTATGAGCGCCATGGTTGTTTCAACCCCGATATCCGATGTAATCAAAAGTTCTTCTAGCGCTTCTAAATCTTCTAGATCGAGCTTCTTTTTGCCGGCCAAGACTTTTTCAAAACCACTCGAGAAATTTTGACGTGTCTTGGATAGACGGTTTTTCAACCGCCTAAAATATCCGACCTTTTGCGAGCCACCTTCATCCAAAGATTCGTCGGAACGTTCGGCAGCGGTCGACTGTCCAGGGTCCGATATTTGCTCTTTTTCGTCTGATAAACTTTGGGCGTCCAAGTCCTGATCTACCGACTCGGGTTGCGGAACTTCTTCCTGGACCTCTGCGGCCTCGTCATCGACAGCTTCTTTATCCTGTTTGTTTTTATTTTTTCCGAACCAGCTCAGAGCCATGGTGTGGGTTACTCCCAGTGTTTGCGACATCAGGATTAAAACTGACAATCAGTTTGATTCCGGTCTTTGGAAGTCTACGGAAACAACCTTGGAAATGCCTCTTTGCTCCATGGTAATGCCGAACAGCATATCGGCAAATTCCATCGTCCGCTTGTTGTGGGTGATCATGATAATTTGAGAATTTTCGCCGATGATTTGCAGTAGATCATTGAAACGAAACGTGTTGGACTCATCCAGCGGCGCGTCAATTTCATCGAGCAGACAAAAGGAAGCCGGTTTAATAAGGAAAATGGAAAAAATAAATGCAATCGCCGCCAGCGCCTTCTCACCGCCCGAAAGCAGGCTCAAGCGTGTCAACTTCTTCCCTGGAGGTTGGATCATAAACTCAACACCGGATTCTAGAGGTTTGCCGGGTTCCACCAGAACAAGCTTCGCTTCACCGCCGTCGAAGAGACGGGGAAAGACTTCACCTAACTTCTGATTGATCTGGGTGAAGGTTTCCATAAATTTTTGTTGGGTAATCTTGTTGATTTTTCTGATTACCTTGTGCAGATCTTCGATGGCCTTGAGAAGATCATCGCGTTGGTTTTCAAGAAACTCGAAACGTTCTTTTAGTTCTTCAAATTCTTTGATGGCACCCAGGTTAACGTCAAGGATTTTGGATATCTTCTCTTTGCTGCGGGAAAGATCGGCCTCCATATCTTCAGCAGTCATATCGGCCGTGATTTTTTTTGCCGTTTCATTTGCCATCAAATTCGATTTGAGCACAGTAAACGGGTGCTGATATCGTTCCTCCAGACGATTGGAGATGTTGTCTCGCTTCAGCTGAAGTTGAGATTGTTCAAGCTCCAGCATTCGAAATTTTTCCAGAGTTTTATCCCGCTTGCTTCTGATATCCGAAATTTTGCTGTCACTGTCTTTCAGTCTGCCGTCAATGTTCTGATAAACTTCTTCGTTGCGGCTGATGGCCTCTTGGAGGCGGTCGATGACCTTGTACATTTGGGCGAGCTGCGCTTCGCCATCGGCAATGCTGGCTTTGGAAGCCTCGGTTTTGGTTTTTTTCAGGCTAATTTCACGGGTGAGCTGTTCAAGTCTGACCAATCCATCCTCATGAAATTCTTTCATCCGTTTCAAACTGCTGTTGCTGTTCTCCAGCCGGGCTTCCAGGGCGGTCAATTTCATCTTTAGGTCGACCACCGTTTGATTGAAATTTTCCATCTTAGTCGAGACAGCATTGATATTTTGCGACAATTGAGCAACCCGGTTCTGGGCGGACTTAATTTCTTCGGCAACCCCGGCCAGCGCCGCATTGTATTTGGTCATCTCTTCATCAATATCGCTGGCCTCGCCCAGCAGCTGTTCCTGTTCCAGCTGGACGATTTCCAGATGACGATTCGTGTTTTTGAGGTCTTCCCCGGCCCGATACAGAACCTTTTCCGCCTCGATTTCGTCTTCTACGGTTCGGTTTTTCTGCTCGATTTGCTTCTGCAGGGTGATTTCTATATCGCGGACCACGGATTCCAAATCAATTTGATCTCGTTGCGCTTCTGCAACCGTTTGGGCCAGCCTTATCTCCTGGCGCTCGAGTTCTTTAATTTCATGTTTTTTTGCCAGAATCCCGCTTAATTTATCCTTGCTGCCGCCGATGAGAATGCCTTGGTGGGATACGACCTCACCATTTTTGGTCACAATTCTCTGCAACACGCCGTTCTTGTTATACAGCTCCAGAGCCTCTTCAATGGTGTCAGTTAAAATAACATCCCCCAACAGCACCTGGGCTATCTTTTCGTAGCCCGGTTTGACGCTGATGTGATTCAACAAAAGCTTGGAGGGATCCGGTGCCTGGCTGGCATGTCCTCGAATCGGTTTTGCAGCTGAAGCTGGAATAAACCCGCTGCGCCCCGCATTGTGCGCTTGCAGATAATCAATGGCTTGCAGACCGGTTTGCTGGTTTTCGACCACGATATATTGCAGCGATTCTCCCAGTACGGCCTCTATGGCTGTTTCATAGACCGGCTCCGCATCGATAATGTCTGTTGCAAGCTTCAATGCACCGATGTTCAAATGCGGCCTGGCGTCTTCTTCCGGTGGATTTTGATCGGCCGGATCACCATTCTGGGCCTTCATAATCGCCTTGACACCATCGCGGTACCATTCGAAGTTGTCTTCCATTTTTTTCAAGGCGTTATATTTTGATTTGGCGGTATTTCGCTCAAGTTCGAGTGTTTGCACCAGCTTAACCTGCTTGGCCAATGCGGCGGCATTTTCATCCAGACGGCCGCGGGCATTGTCGATCCCGCTGTCTAACGCTGAAATCTCCTCCTTGATGGCGTCCAGATGACTGCTGGCCTGGGATTCTTTTAATTGGGATGTTTTAATCTGTTTTAGGGCCAGAGCCTCTTCTTCATCCGCTCGTTTGAGACGTCTTTGCAGGCTGTCCCTGTTATTGGCGGCGTTCTGATAAATATTTTTATACTGGGCCTCGCGGGTCATCAAATCCATCAACTGAGATTTGGCGCCTTCCAAATCCAGGTTGAGAGCTGACAATTCGTCCCGGGTCTGCTGACTGCCCTGCCGGTGGTGATTGAGACGCTCCCTTTCATGGGTCATTTCTTCTTTGAGGTTGACATTTTCTTGCTGAACCTGGGCAATTTCGGCGATCAGATCGTCGTTTTTATTGACCAGGTCTTCCCGGGCGGCCTCAAATTCGGTTGTTTCGTCGGAAAGTCTTTTAATCTCACTGCGCAGGTGAGCCAGATCGTTTTCCGTCCGGTCGATTTTGCGCTGGGTCTCATATTTTTCGGATTTTTGTTCGGCAATTTCCTGATTTTTTTCCCAGCGCTTGAGTTTGATATCCTCTATGGCGGCATCCAGTCGTTTTAATTCGGATGAATGCCCGATGTCGGCATCCTTTAATTCTTTTAACAGTGCATCGGCTGCTTCAATCTGACGGGTAAAATCATCGAAATAATGTATTCCCAGCTGGACATCCAATATTTTAATGCGGCTTTGCAGTCTGTTATAGAGTTCCGCCTTTCTGGCCTGGCGTTTCAGGCTAGACATTTGCCGTTTGATTTCCAATAGGATATCGTTGACCCGCAATAGATTTCGTTTGGTAATATCCACCTTGCGCAAGGCTTCAACCTTGCGATTCTTGTAACGGGTGGTCCCGGCGGCTTCTTCTATGAAATAACGGCGCGACTCGGGATCGGCATCGGTGATCGCTCCGATATTTCCCTGCTGGATGACGGCATAGGATTTGGATCCCAGGCCACTTCCCAGGAAAACGTTGTGGATGTCTTTGAGCCGACAGGGTTGGCGGTTTAAAAAATAGGCACTTTCTCCGGATCGATACAGCCGGCGGGTCAGGTTGATCTCGGTAAAATCTTTTAGTTCTTCCGGGGCGCTGCCGTTGTCATTGGCAAGGGTCAGCGATACTTCAGCCATATTCAGGGGCGCCCGGCCGTTGGCACCTGAAAAAATAATATCTTCTTTGGACTTGCCGCGCAGTTGTTTCAGGCTTTGTTCGCCCATCACCCATCTTATGGCATCGACCACGTTGCTTTTACCGCAGCCATTCGGCCCCACCACCGCTGAGATACCAGGTGGGAACTGGATGGTTGCTTTATCAAAAAATGATTTAAAACCGGTTATTTCCAGTTTTTTTAGTTTCATCTACGAAATCGCTCCTTCAATATGTCTCATTTGCAGGATTCAGCTGGATTCACCTGATATGGAAAATGGATGAATGCCGTTTGGAATTGGTATTTGCGTTGTTTCCAGCAAATATTCGGACATGATATGCCTGACGATACAGAATCGTCTCGATGCAGATATTAATTGGAAATCATAGCAGGAAGCCGTTTTATTGTAAAGCGGAAAACACTACAAGAGGTATAATTTCATGCTCCGGA
>JASFSK010000080.1:0-11819 GCA_050114455.1 Desulfobacterales bacterium
CTCCAGCTGCGCATCCTCTTCTATCCGTTTCTTTTGACGAATAGCAAGCTCCAATGACTGCAACTCGAAATCTCAAAAAAATAACATTAAAGCTTGTGTTTTTGATGCATATGGAACATTGTTTGACATCCTTTCCACTTTTGAAAAATATGATGCGAAATCACCCCAAAAAATAGAGAGGCGCGAAATGAATTTTGGATTTTTGTTATTTGACGATTTGGAAGAGCTGGATCTCGTTGGACCATGGGAGGTCATTTCCATTTGGCGCAACCATTTTGGTGGTCCGGCAGATTGCCTGATGATTGCCGAAAAAAAAGATCCCGTTAAATGTTTCAATGGAATGATCATAACGCCCCACAAATCCTTTGAAGAATCCCCTGCACTGGATTATCTTCTGGTACCCGGTGGGAGGGGCACTCGAAAAGAAGTCGAAAATAAATCTTTGATCGAATTTGTCGCCCGTCAGGCCGAAGGCTGCCGGTTTGTGTTTTCTGTATGCACTGGTTCACTCATACTGCATTCAGCAGGATTGTTGAAGGGTAAAAAAGCGACAACCCACTTTTCAATGCTTGATAATTTGAGAAATCTGGCGGAAGTCGAGGTCATTGAAAAGAGATTCGTCAAAGACGGCAAGATTTGGACATCTGCCGGTGTTTCAGCCGGAATCGATATGGCCTTGGAACTGGTGGCACAAGAAGCCGGTGAAGAGACGGCTGGAAAGGTACAGCTGTATGCGGAATATTATCCGGCTGGCACCCGCTTCGGCAACGCCCATAGTGAACCTCAGGCTCCCGCATATCTTAAGACTTGATCGAAATTTTATAATAACGCCTGAAAGACGTCCGGTCTGATCAAAAAAGAAATTTTGCAACCATGAATCGATTGTTTTTTTTGGGGGGCCTGTGGGAGCGGCTTTCAGCCGCGATTTTAAATGATAAAGTTCCATTTTTATCGCGACTGGAAAGCCGCTCCCACCAATCAGTCGGGCCTGCTGAAAAGATATCTAATTTTCTGTAGTTTCACACGAGCGGCAATCAGCAATAGGACGCTTTTAGGGATTGGAGAAATATGATGAAAAATGAACTTATCAACTGGTTTGGCTATTTGTCGTTTTTTGCCTTGCTGCTTTTTTCTTGCAGCGGGACAGGGACTGAACTCACTCAAAAGCGTATTGACGATAGTTATAAGGGTAGACCCGTATCGGATATCCTGGTCATTGCCATCACGGGCAATGAACACAATCGGCGGGTCTTTGAAAAAAAATTCGTTTCGCAGCTAAAATCAGTTGGAATCGATGCCGTCTCAAGCGAAGAGGCCATGCCAATGCCGGCGGATTTAGAATTGAAAAAAGAGGACATACTAAAGGCAGTCAATCAATATGAAAATGATGCTGTGATCATCACCCATTTGATCGGTAAAGCGGAAAAAGACGTCTATACTCGCGGCGGGTCACCCCACGGAGGCTTTTACGGTTTTTATCGAAGTCGTTACAGTTATGCCCACGATCCGGGATATTCAAGCACAAATACGACTGTCCGTTTGGAAACCAATCTGTACGATGTCAAAACAGAAAAGCTTATTTGGTCCGGGAAATCAAACTCATGGAGCAATGAGGCAAAGGATCAAATCATAAATGATGTTATCAAGGCCGTTGTCGCTGAATTGAAAAACAACAAATTGATCGCGCCAAAATAAATCCTAACCATAATTTATTCGTGCATTAAAAACGTATCTTACGCTTTTTCTTTACCGAGCTTGGTACCGGCCACGAACGCTTTTTGCAGAAGAATAAAAAGAAATAGTAAGAGACCAACGAATATCGGGGTCCAATAAACGTTTAGTTCTCCTTGAAAGGTGATGAACGTTTGGATCGTACCCCGGATCCCCACACCCATGAGGGTTCCAATTATCGAACCGAATCCGCCGGTAAGAAGCGTTCCCCCGATTACCACCGCGGCGATCGCCTGGAGTTCAAGACCGATAGCCGCCAGGCCATAGCCTGAAAGGGTGAAAAACACATAAACCAGCCCTCCGATGCCGGAGCAGAATCCGCTGAAGGTGTAGATCAAAATCTTGGTCCGCGGCACGGGCAGCCCCATGAGGAATGCGGACTGTTCATTACCGCCCATGGCGTAGCAGGTCCGGCCGAACTTGGTATATCTCAACAGAAACCAGGTTACAAGGACCATGAATAGGAATATCATTGCCGGTACCGTCAGTTTGGCACCGCCCTCGAAACGCAGACCCGCTGTTGACATGGCATGAAAAAAGGGCCCCTTGACAGGAATCGACGAGAGGCTGAGGACATAACCCAATCCCCGGGCGAAAAACATTCCCGCCAGGGTTACAATGAAGGGCGGGGCCTCGAAGTACTGGATCATTAAGCCCATCAGGAAGCCCAGGCCCGTAGCGAACAGGATAGCGATGGCAATCGCCGGTGGGGCGGCCACCCCGGATCGGTCGAGCACGGCTATGATCATGGCGGTTGTCGAAATCACCGCTCCTACCGACAAATCGATACCACCGGAGATGATCACGACGGTCATTCCTACCGCGGCCAATCCCAAAAAAGCATTGTTGGTGAGAAGATTCAAAAGCACCCGAAGGGTGAAGAAGTTGCGGAAAAGGATGCCGCCGATGATGAAAAAGACGATAAACACCAGAGTTGGCGCGATAATCGTCAGGTTGCGCCTGATGAACGAGTCCCTTTTGGGGGCGGCATCACGCATGGGTGCCCGCCTCTTTTCGTGCCCGACGCTTGAACGTCATTTCTTTGACTTTCGGGGATTGTAACATTAGCACGATAACCACGACCGCCGCCTGGAAGATCAAGGTGAATTGGACAGGGACCGCCCGGGTTAGCAAGGTCGTAATGAGGGTTTGAATGATTAATGCGCCGACCACCGTTCCGGCGAGACTATAGCGACCGCCGGACATGCTGGTGCCCCCGATGACCACCGCCAGAATGGCTTCCAGTTCGATCCAGAGTCCAATAAAGGCGGCGTCGGCACTCTGGACGTCGGCGGTGAAGATAATTCCGGCCACTCCGGAGCAGATCCCCGCGATAACATAGACCAGGATTCTCACCAAAGTAGTATTGGTTCCCGAGTAGCGACTGGCGGTCTCGTTGCCGCCGGTGCTCTGAATCAGCAGTCCAAGCGGCGTTCGGGAAGTGACAACGGCGATGATAATTAAAATAAATACTGCGATGTAGATCGGGATCGGCAAGCCAATCCAGTCACCGACACCCAAAGACATATAACCGGGATGGTCGTAGTTGAGGACATACCCACCGGTAAAAAGCATCGCCATCCCCCGACCGGTGACCATCAGAATAAGGGTGGCCACGATGGGCTGTATCTTCACGATCGACACCAGCAAGCCGTTAAAAAGCCCACAAATTGACGCCGCCGCGAGGGCTACTGCGATAACCAGGAGGATCGGCACCGTTGAGGTATCCTGGGTTGCCAGGTAGGTGATATCGCCCCCGCGAATCATCAATACCGCCAGCGATCCGGCAATGGCGGCGATCGAACCAACGGATATGTCGATGCCGCCGGTGGCAATGACCAGAGTCATACCCAGAGCCACAATGAGTCGCGGTGCCGCCCGTTTCAACAGGTCCATGAGACTGCCTACCAGACGGCCGTTCTGAACGGAAATGTCAAAGAAGCCTTCGGTGAAAACCAGGTTGAATAGAAGGATCATCCCAAGGGCGATCAAGGGCCACTGAATTGATTTGATTCCTGCAGCCAAGCGTGCAGAAACGTTTTCTCCCTGCCGTAATTGTTTATTCACCGTCTGTGTGCCCTTCCGCAATGGCGTGCATAATGGTGTTTTCGTTGATCTCGTCGCCCTCGAGGGTGTTGGACACCGCCATATTGTGCATGACCACCACTTTGGTGGAGCATCTTACAATTTCTTCGAGTTCTGAGGAGATGAACATTACCGCCATATCCTGCTTGCTCAATTCGACGACCATTTTTTGAATTTCGGTCTTGGCACCCACATCGATACCCCGGGTTGGCTCATCCAGAATGAGGAACATCGGATTGGCGGCAAGCCAGCGGCCGATGATCACTTTTTGCTGATTTCCACCGCTAAGGTTCTTAATGGCCTGGTCGGCTGTGGGGGTCTTGATGTTGAGTATTTCGATGTAGCGGTCGGCGATTTCCTTCTGTTCCCCGCGGCTCAGGGGTTTTAGCCAGCCCCTGCGGTTTTGCAGGGCCAGGATAATGTTTTCCCTGACCGATAGATCTCCGATGATACCCTGATCTTTCCTGTTTTCGGGACTGAGGGCCAATCCCAACTGTAGTGCTTTGCGAGGGTTTTTAATTTTTGTCTGCTTGCCTTCCACGAGCAGAACACCTTCGTCCGGGGCGTCGATGCCGAAAAGAAGATTGGCCAGTTCAGTCCGGCCCGAACCCAGTAAACCTGCGCATCCAAGCACTTCTCCGGCCGCCACCCGCAGATCCAGGGGTTTGATTCCGCCCGTTTTGCCCAAACTGCGGGTTTCGACGACACTTTGTCCTTGCTTATTTTCAAGTTCGGTGCCTAATCTGCCGGCTGTCAATTCGGAAAGTTTTTCGGCCTCTTTGCCAAGCAGTTTAGAAATGAGCTGGAGTTTATTGAGCTCTGCTGCCGGCCATGTGCCGATGTACTCCCCGTTTCTGAGGACCGTGATGGTATCCGAAATCTGGTAGACTTGGTCAAGGAAGTGGGTAATGAAAATAATGGCCTGCCCCTCCGTCTTGAGCCGGCGCATCTGAGAAAATAGGCGCTCGGTCTCTTGGACATTGAGGCTGGACGTGGGCTCATCGAGGATAAGAATTTTGGAATCGAGCTCCAGGGCCCTGGCGATGGCCACCATTTGTTGAATGGCGACAGGATAGGTACCGAGATTCTTCTCAACGTCAATTTCCAGGTCAAAGCGGCGGATTATCCTGACCGCCTCACGATTCATGGTCTTCCAATCGATACGTCCACGTCTGATCGGCTGTCGTCCTAAAAACACATTTTCTGCCACCGAGAGGTTGGGAACCAGGTTCACTTCCTGGTATACCGGACTGATACCCTCTTCTTGGGCATGAAGCGGAGAGTTGCAGTCAAGGGGTGCACCATTATAGAAAATTTCACCGGCATCACGTTTGTATACACCGGTCAGCACTTTGATGAGGGTGGATTTGCCAGCACCATTCTCCCCCATCAGGGCATGGATTTCTCCGCGCATCAAGGTGAAATTCACATTTGACAACGCTTTAACACCCGGAAAACTTTTGCTCAAACCTTTGATACTGAGAATCGTGTCGTTGGTGTTCATATTTATCGGTGGGTGTCGCTTTTTCTAATACTGCGTCCGGAGAAAGCAGCCACTACGGGGGCAGCAAGCACGTTGATGATTCTATATTGTAGATGAAAGGTAAAGGTGCCAGGTTTCGGGTGTCCCTGCTTCGTCCTTCGGACCACAGCGGGAAGGCAGGAAGGCGACACGCCAAATCCCGACACCTGAACACTGAAAACCTTGAGTTACTCAATTCATAAGCCACCCCGATTTATCGGGATGAGAATTTAAAAGGTTCTCCCGATGCGGCGAGAGCATGCTTCATGCTGCAAGGTGATCGATACCGGCGGCTTATGAACTGACAACATGTTGTTAGATGAAATCCTCGAAAGATGGTCTATTCTAATATTTGCGTGAATCCAGGACAGCCTGATCCACGTCCATGGATCGAAAGGCGCCATCTTCGTTGACAATCCAGTCCGGCAGGCTTTCGCCACGCCAGGCTGCTTCGATGGCATCGAAGGCCGATGGACCCATCAGGGGGGTGCATTCAACGACGCTGTTCAGCTCACCTGCTTTCATCGCCACAAATGCGTCACGGACACCGTCGATGGATGCAATATAGATGTCTTTGCCGGGTTTCAGGCCATACTCCTTAATGGCCTGGATGGCACCAATGGCCATGTCATCATTGTGGGCATAGACGACGTCGATTTTATCGCCGGCGGCCTGCAGGAAAGCCTCCATCACCTGTTTGCCCTGGGTCCGGTTAAATTCGCCTGTTTGGGACATGGTGATTTCAATTTTGGGGTATTTATTGATGATGTTTTCAAACCCTTTTTTGCGGTCAATGGTGGGATCGGCGCCGGGCTGACCCTGGAGCTCGGCTACGCGCAGGGGGCCTTCGCCAAGATCCTCAATCATCATTTTGGCGATCATTTCTCCTTCCAGGACGAAGTCGGAGCCAATGAAAGTCACCACGAGGTCTTTAGGGGCCTCGATGTCGCGATCGACCAGAACGACGGGGATTTTGGCTTCCTGGGCTTCTTTGAGGACGGGCTCCCAGCCGGTGCTGGTTTTAGGCGCTAGAATGATACCATCGACACCTTGGGCGATAAAATCCCGGACGGCGGCGATCTGATTGGCCTGGACGGCCTGGCCATCTGAGTACTTCAGTTTGTAGCCACGTTTTTTGGCCTCTGATTTAATCGATTCGGTTTCTGCCAGACGCCACGGATTTTGGTTGTCGACCTGTGAGAATCCAACGATCTTGGTTCCTGCAAATGCAAAAATCGTGGTGGCGCACAAAAAAGCCAATGTAATAATCGAGATGACAAATGTTTTTTTCATAATCTACCTCCTTTTGGTTTTGAGATTATTCTTTTACTGCGGATTGACTTTTACCCCGGCAATCGTCTTTCTTTTTGCCGGTAAAATTTTTATTACTCGGCCAAAAAACTAAAGTCAAGATATGAAACCTGAATTCTAAACCCGCATTTCCTCTAAAGCCTCCCAATCAAAAACAACCCCATGTCCCGGTGTGTCCGGCGCCGTTGCAAAACCGTCCACTATCGCTAGCGGATTGGCGATATAGCGTTCCAGTCCGAACCCGTGGACTTCCAGGTAGGATTTGTTGGGTACGGCAGCCAGTAAATGAACATGCAAATCATGCACCCCGTGGGAGGTGATTTTAAGATTGTTGCATTCCGCCAGGGCGGCGATTTTCATCCAGGGCGTAATCCCACCGCAATTGGAAACATCCGCTTCGGGAAACATCACTCCTCCGGCCCGAATCAGGCGTGCGAATTCATGGATGGTGCGAAAATTCTCGCCGGCAGCGATGGGAATCCCGCCGCTCACCGCCAACATTGCATGGCCGGCTTCATCTTCGGGAATCAAGGGCTCCTCGATCCAAAACAAACCAAACTCACGCAGGGCCTGACAGGCCTTCAAGGCCTCGTCGCGGGACCAGTGCATATTGGCATCCGCCATCAATGGAAAATCCTGACCCAGGTGGTGCCGCATGGCCGCCACGCGTTCGACATCCTCAGAAAGGGTTGGTCGACCGATTTTCATTTTGATTGCCCGAAACCCATTGCTGAGGTTGCGGTCAGTTTGATCGATCAACTCCGGCAGCGGCATTAACAGGTCGATGCCGCCGGCATAGGCCGGGACTTTGGCATCATGGCCACCCAGCAGCCGCCACAAGGGCAGGCCGGTTTTATGGCCCATGAGGTCCCACAGTGCGATATCGATGGCGGCAATAGCAAAAGAGGCGATACCGCCGCGTCCCGAGTAGTGGACCGCCCACCACATTTTTTCCCAAAGCGACTCGATCCGGCCGGGGTCCTGGCCGGTTAGATGACCGCTCAAGTCCCTGTCGATCATGGCATGAATCGATGCGCCGCCGTGATTGACTGAATACGTGTATCCCACCCCTTCGGCCCCGTCGCTGTCGGTGATGCGCACGGTCACCAATTCGAAATAGGCCATCTCGCCATGGGTGGAATCCGTCAGCACATGGGGCAGCTTCACACGATAGTACGCGGAATTGATCTGCTCAATTTTGTTCATCAGATTTCTCCGGAATAAATGACTATATCAGTGGTTTAAGATTCATTTGGCCTGGCAATCGATTTTTGTTGCCGACGTCCATGGGGCAGGGTTTTTCCCGCCTGCTCGTAAATATCCAATTCGTTTTTTTGAGCCGCTTGGTTGAAGTCATTGATAATTGAATCCAAATGCGCCTTTATGGCTTTGCGCACAGCGGCTTGATTCCTGCGTTTCATTGCTGCGATAATTGATCGATGCTCCTCGTAGGTTTTATCTCCCCGCATACCGATTTTCCAAAGGGACAGGCGAATGATATGGGCCTGTAAATTCAAGCGCCGGTACCATTCCGTGAGCAGTTTGTTGCCGCAGGCATCCACCAAATGGTCATGAAATCGGCGGTCGTGATCGTAGGGGACAACCCGATCAGAAAACCCGCCGTCTGCCGTGCGGAATGTCCCGATGGCCTCGTTATGGGAAGTCAGTCGTTCGATCAGTTCGGGCGTGACCCTTTCCAGTGCAATAGCCTTGGCGGCTGCATCGGATTCCACCAGGTGGCGGATATAAATCAACTCCCGTACATCCTGCGAGGTGAATTGCCGCACGATCGAACCCCGTCGCGGCATATTGATGATGAGACCCTCACCCTGCAAAATCAACAGGGCTTCCTTTACCGGCGCCATACTGACCCCTATTTCCTCGGCCAGATCCGCCGCCCAAACGCGTTGTCCGGACAACAGTTCGCCGTTGAGAATTCTCTGTTTCAACAAGTCGACAATTTGCTGCGTGAGGGTCGAGGTTTGAATTTTGGGCATTTTTAGGCTCGTGAATTACTATTCGGAATGATAACCCTAAACGGGTTAGGTTGCCGCCGCTGGATGTTGTAAGGAAACATCCAACCAAGCATCCATTGTGGACACTTAATGTGGTCTAATAGAATAAATTAAATATGTCAAATAAAAAATATTGCATTTTTTATTCTTCTATGCTACCGACGCGGGAGTCTGCGGCAAAAACAATTTGATTGTTATCCCACCCTGTCTAAAACCTAAACATCTTAGCCAAAAAGGAGGACGATTATGAACCACAAACTGAAACGACTCGCTCTGCCCGGTCTGGTCTGCCTGGCAATTTCCATTATTTGGATCCTATCACCAGCCCTGGCGGCAAAGGAACTCCGCTTTGCCCACGTTTACGAGATTAAAACTCCGTATCACGAGGCTGCCTTGAAAGCAGCCAAGGAAGTCGAAGAAAAGACTAATGGCCGCTATACCATCAAGGTGTTTGCAGCCAGTTCGCTTGGCAAGGAGCAGGCGATCAATGAAGGCATTTCCCTGGGCACTATTGACATTATCTACACCGGCTGTGGTTTTGCTTCACGCTCTTTCGGTCCCATCGGTATTTCGGACTATCCGTTTACCATGCGCGGATATGCACACTGGAAAGCCTATACCGAGAGCGACCTGTTTGCCGAGTTAAGCGAAGGCTACGAGAAAGCAACTGGTGGTGCCACAGTCGTTGCGCTGACGTATTATGGTGCCCGTCATGTTACCGCCAATAAGCCGATTCTTACGCCTGGGGACATGAAAGGTCTCAAAATCCGCGTACCGAACGCTCCGTCTTATGTTCTCTTTCCGAAGGCAGTCGGCGCAAATCCGACACCGATGGCTTTTTCCGAAGTGTATCTGGCCTTGCAGCAAAATGTCGTCGATGCCCAGGAAAATCCATTGCCAACGATCCAGTTCAAAAAATTTTATGAGGTCCAGTCAAACATCAACCTGACAGCCCATATTACCAACTCTCTGATCACGATCGTTTCGGGTTCGACCTTGAAAAAAATGAAGCCGGCCGATCAGAAAATTTTGATCGAAGCCCTGAAGAATTCTTCAGATTGGGCATCCGGTCAAATCGTTCAGGCTGAAAAAGATTTGGTCTCCTGGTTTAGAGAAAAAGGCATCAAGGTCAACGAGGTCGATCGCAAGCCTTTCATGGACATGGTTAAACCGCACCTGCTCACCAAGGATATGCCATGGTCGCCTGACATCTATGAGAAGCTGCAGGCCATACCCGACGCCATGTGATCCGATCAGTTTTTAAATGTTCCGGCCGGAAGGGGAGTCTTGACTTCCCCTTTCGGCCGAATGGGCGCGTGGTATTTTTACTGCTATCAGAGAAGCGTGATAGAGGTGTCAGTACAATTGTCAAAAAAAACTAAGGCGTTATGATGACTGAAAATACACAGGAATTCGAAGTACTGGATGACATTTCTGATATCAAATGGATAGATGCGCCGGTATTTATCATTTTTTGGACATTATTGACAATTGTCTTCATCCAATTTTTCACCAGGTATGCTTTAAACAGCTCCTTGGCATGGACCGAGGAAATCGCACGCTATCTGTTGATTTTACTTGGCTTTGTCGGGTCCGTTACCTGCATCCGCAAACGATCCCATATTTACTTGGAGTTTTTTTACCGTTTTCTGCCGCCTGCCGTTGTGAAATGGATTGTCCTTATCGTTTCTTTCATTAATACGGCTTTTTTTGCCTATGCCGGGATTGTGAGCATCGAGCTGGCCAGACGAACACACCACCAGAGTATGACTTCCATTGATCTTCCGAAAGGGATAATTTACTGGATCGTGGCGGTGAGCTGCTTTGCCATGGCACTGGTAGCCTTCTGGGAGTTCATATCACTCTTTAGAAAAAGAGGTGAAGACGTCACTCATGAACTCGAAGAAACTATTGTCCGGTCATAGATTGGGGAGCGGATAAATGGAACTTGCCATTCTACTCATAACTGTTTTCGTTCTACTGATTATCGGTGCTCCGGTAACGGTAGCACTGGGTGTCGGATCCCTTATCTTCATATTGATGGAGGGAACCCCAAGTGTCGTTGTACTCCACCGCATGGTCAGTGGGGTTGATAGTTTCCCATTGATCGCAGTTCCCTTCTTTATCCTCGCTGGACACCTGATGAATTCTGCCGGCATAACGACACGAATTTTTGGTTTCGCCAAGGCCCTTGTCGGCTGGATGCACGGCGGCTTGGGACATGTCAATATTGGTGCTTCAATTATTTTTGCAGGGATGTCCGGTGCGGCTGTTGCTGATGCCGGCGGCCTTGGAACCATCGAAATAAAAGCAATGCGAGATGCAGGCTATGATGATGATTTCTCTGTCGGAATCACTGCTGCTTCCTCGACGATTGGTCCAATTATTCCGCCATCCTTGCCACTGGTTATTTACGGCGTCATGGCTTCGGCCTCCATCGGTGAATTGTTTGCCGCCGGCTTTATTCCAGGCCTTCTGATGGGAGTCGCATTGATGATCATGGTTGCCTTGTACTCCCGCAAACGACGATATCCCCGTGATGCCCGTTTCAGCCTCAAGCGCTTGTGGATTTCATTCAAACAGGCCTTTCTGCCGCTGCAAACGCCTACCATTATTATTGGCGGCATTCTTTCCGGAATCTTTACACCAACCGAATCCGCCATTGCTGCTGTGGTGTATGCACTTATTCTCGGCCTGTTAGTCTATCGTTCATTAACCTGGCGTCACATTTTGCGCGTTTCTATGGACACCATCGAAACTTCAGCTGCTATTTTGATGATCGTCGCCAGCGCTACCATCTTTGCTTGGATCCTGATCGATCAGCAGGTTGCGGTCATCCTGGGTGACGCACTGCTGGGTTTTTCCCAAAACAAAATCGTTATTTTAATTATCATTATGATGGTTGTTTTGTTGATCGGTTGCTTTATGGAGACCATCGCAGCCATCACCATTCTGGTTCCCGTATTGCTGCCAATTGCGGAAAAAGTGGGCATCGATCCAGTCCATCTGGGCATCGTCGTGATCTTGAATCTGATGCTTGGACTGCTGACGCCGCCTGTGGGAATGGTGCTCTATGTGTTGTCTAAAGTGTCTGGTGTCAAATTCGAACAATGTGTGATTGCGACGGCCCCTTTTATTGTACCTCTGCTGATCGT
>JASFSK010000081.1:0-11746 GCA_050114455.1 Desulfobacterales bacterium
GCCGGCTTCGGCCATGGGATTCATATTCAAACTGCTGGTGTTGGACCAGAACACCACCTTTTCGGGAAGCTGAGGCAAGAGCTCAGAGAGCACATTGCATTTGAGTTTTAGATCTTCGAATATGACCTCCAAAAAAACGTCACAGTTTTTGGCGGCCTCCATAAATTTTTCTTGGGTCTCGTGGGTTGTGATCTTTTGGACAGCATTTGATACATAATTCTGATCATCAATTTTAAATTTTTTAGCAACCTTAGCAGTCAATTTCTCGCTGGCAGCAACCGTACCGGCAAGAATTTCTTTATTGCCGTCATAACAGTGAACCTCATGTCCGGTCATCGAGCATTGCGTAATCCAGCCACGTCCCATAATACCGGTGCCAATAATTGCAAATTTCATTATTTTCCTCCTGATTTATAAGTTGTCAGTTCCCCATCCAGTTCGCAAATTTGAAAAAGTGACGGTTTGTGAATTTTGAGCGGAGTATAAAGAATAGATGTTTTATGTGTCAAATAAAAAATCGTCAATGACCAGGTTGAATTTCAGTCGCACCTTCTAGTCATCTCTGAATCGGTACCCTCCGAAATATTGATATTGATAATAAGGTTATTGCGTATTAGTTTACATCATTAATGACAGAATTTTGCAAAATACTTGTTTGCTAAAAGTAAGTTGAATCGGTCGCTATTGAATGTCTGACGATTTTATGGGACTTAATGCCGTGCCGGAAGAAATTTGCAATTGTCAGAGTGAATAAAATCAAGGCTAAACAATGCTTTTTCTCAAGAAAAAAACCTTAATGGGATTGTCCCGCACTTGCGGGTGAGCGGCTAAAATTGGTCCGACGGATCTGTCGGAAGCGTTGAAGGGTTTGAATAGTTCCCGAGATAAAAACTTGCTGGTGGGATTTGAGACAAACGATGATGCGGCCGTCTATCGGCTCACTCCGGAAGTGGCCTTTATCAGCACGGTGGATTACATCACACCCCCGGTGGATGATCCTTACTGGTTCGGCCAGATTGCCGCGTCAAACTCGCTATCCGATGTCTATGCCATGGGCGGGAAACCATTGACGGCTCTGAACCTTGTGATGTTTCCCTCTAAAAAACTGGATATGGGACTTTTGAAAGACATTCTGCGCGGGGGAAACGATAAAATAAGAGAAGCCGGTGCCGCCATGGCCGGCGGTCACTCGGTGGACGACAATGAACCGAAATATGGTCTGGCGGTGACCGGCAGTGTCCATCCCGATCGCATTCTTACCAACCGTGGATGCCGGACGGGCGATAGACTTGTTCTTACCAAACCTTTGGGTACCGGCGTCCTGTTTAACGCCGGCAGATCCGGTAAACTTCCTTACCGGGATATTGAAGCCATTCTGCCGACGGTGGCAGCCCTGAATGCAAAGGCGATTGAAGCAGCCTTAGACTTTGAAATACATGCCTGTACGGATATTACCGGCTTCGGCATTCTAGGTCATGTTCTTGAAATGGCACAGGGCGCCAGCGTCCAAATTGAACTGGACTTTGATACATTGCCCTTTTACA
The DNA here is from genome assembly GCA_050114455.1 of Desulfobacterales bacterium. GTDB lineage: Bacteria > Desulfobacterota > Desulfobacteria > Desulfobacterales > JAFDCJ01 > JAFDCJ01. The sequence continues at coordinate 1,545 of JASFSK010000081.1, forward strand.
CCCATGCACTCGAGATGTATCAACAAGGAGAAACCACGGGCAGTAACCTGGCCAATCGGAAATTGGCAGAGGGATTTTGGCAAAATGTTGGCGACCGTTCGTCAGCGCAAGAGGATCTCCTGTTTGATCCCCAGACTTCCGGCGGACTATTGTTGGCTCTGCCGGCAGACCAAACCGAAGATATGGTAGCTGCATTGAATGAAAATGGGGTTGATACAACTGCCAGGGTAGGGCGGGTAGTCCGTCATGGTAGGCCTTTTGTGAAAGTGATTTAGATTGAACGTCCTCATCCATATTCTTTCACATTCGGCCTTCCAGGTTCCAAATCCCAATGTCTCCTAATCTTTGGCAATGATTGCCTTGGCCGGTATCAGGCCAGTGGCGCCGGCTGAGACAATATTTCCGGCTACGCCCGGACCATCACCGGCGACGTAAATTCCATTTATTTTGGTTTCCAAATTATTCGAAGTGTCGATCTGGGTGGCGAAAAATTTAATTTCCGGAGCGTAAAGTAACGTTTCGTCATTGGCCACCCCCGGAATGACGCAGTTCAATTTTTCCAACCCTTCGATGATATTTGTCAGAATCCTTTCAGGCAATGCCATGGCGATATCACCGCAAACAACATCGGTCATGGTCGGTTCGATATAACCTTTTCTAACCCGGTGCCAGGTGCTTCGGCGCCCGCGCTTGAGGTCCCCGAACCGCTGCAAAATGGGCTTGCCGCCGCCGATCAGGGTGGCCAGGCTGCCGATAGATTCTCCGTAAGCCTGGTTGTCGGTAACCGGTTCGGTGAGAACGACTTTCGACAAAAATGCAAAATTTGTGTTTTGTGATTTTTTATCCCGATACGCATGTCCGTTGACACAGACGAAATTGCTATAACGCTCCAATGATACAAAACCGCCCTTGTTGGTGCAGAAGGTTCGCGTTTGATCATCATACTTGGCGGTTTGAATAAAAAAAGTCGGATCGTAGATAACATCGCAGAGATCTTGCATTATATCTTCGTGAACTTCCACCCGCACACCGACCTCGATGCCGCGCTGTTTGAGTCCCATACCGTGTTTTTGAGCCAGTCCCCCGACCCAGTCCGCACCGACCCGACCGGGAGCCAAAATCACATTATCAGCGGAATAATTCTTACGATTGGTCGCCACACCCACCGCATGGTTGTTTTCAATCAATATTTCTTTAACTTCTTCAGATGTATGAATAACGACTCCTTTTGATTTTATGAAATCAGCCATTTCAGCAATGTATTCGGGCAAGCGGTCACTGCCCAGGTGTTTTTGCTTGATAATGAGCAGATCGATACCGTAGCGCTTGGCCCGTTTCCGTATTTGCCGGGCTTCTTCCATATCGGTTGGATAGGAAGGGCCGTCCATACCAAATTTGTTGAAAATTTTTTCGGTTTCATCAATCAGGTTTTCGGCCTTCTTCAACGACATGAACTGGCCCAAATCGGTTTTTCCTAATTTGTGAATGTAGTTTAGCTTGCCATCTGAAAAAAGGCCGGCACCCCCAATCCCGCTGAGAATATTGCAGGGTTTACATTTGATGCATTCCTGATAGGAAGTGATCGGGCAGTTGCGTTTTTTGGATACTTTGCCTTTTTCTATGAGCAATACTGTTTTATCAGAGTGCTCACTTAAGTAATAGGCCGAAAACAGGCCGGCAGGCCCACCGCCGACAATGATGACATCATAATCCATATTGATTCGTTCCTTTGACGGCCGAAATTGTTAATTTTCTGGATTGCTGAATTTGTCTTTTTTCAAACCGAATCTTCTTTGAATTTAGTGGTATTTTGTTTGCATGCCATTAGGATTCTCTGTAAGGCGGTAAAATTGGATAGGATGGCCACCAGCCAAATTGCAATTTTAAATGCGGTGATATGAATTAGCGCTCCCAGTCCGATCAGAACAATACGCTCGGGCCGCTGCATGAATCCCGATTGAGCTTGAAAGCCCAGACTTTCAGCACGTGCACGTGCATAGCTGACCATGAACGACCCGCAAAGTGCCAAAAAAGTGCCGGTTGTGGTGATATGATCCTCGACTTTAAAAAAATAGACGTTGATACCCAAGTACATGATAAATTCAGAATAGCGATCGACAGCGGAATCTAGAAACGCTCCTAACCTCGACGCTTTGCCTGTGGTACGGGCGAGTGCGCCGTCCATCGTATCGCAGAGACCACCAAACAACACTAGAATACCGGCCATTCGAATATAACCCATGGCGCAGGCTGCTGCACCAATGAACGTTATGACAAACCCTGCTAAGGTTAGGGAATTCGGATTCAAACCCCATTTGGAAAGAAACGTGGTCAAGGGCAGCAGCGAATCTACAAATCGATCTTGTATACCTTGCGGAATCAAACGTCGATTCGAATAAGCCAATGTCTTTCCCCCTTATTTGGTTATTCTATCTCCTTTTGAGAGTTCCACCATCGGCAGACAGGCATGAGATCCCTTTGATTGAATTTGTTGGCTTTGGTAATTCAATTTTATGGTAATTTGTCCATAGCGGATTGATGCCGCTACAGCTAAACTGTCAGCTTATTTTCTTAATTCCGAAGTTCATTGCCGGTTATGTGCTTTCCCTCCAGCTGTCGGGCTGACAATTTGGCTGCAGAAGCGCAGGCCTCAGCAATATTTTTATTGTGCAGGATTCTTCCGACGACATAGGCGGCCAAAAATATATCTCCAGCTCCTGTGGGGTCGGCGGGCCCATGAATCTTTTTCGCATCGTAATAAAACACGTCGCCGTTGCGCGTCTGGACGAATCCGCCTTTGAAACCCAAAGTAACCACGAATTCTTCAATTTCAAAGCGATTCATTAGTTGCCCTAACGTCATCCCGAAAAAATCGAGAATCGTTTTAGCCTCAGTTTCGTTGGCTTTGGCGATATGTGCCAGTTTCAGTGCAGTCGGCATCAGAGAACAGATCTGCTGGAACACCTTTCGGTTTCTAATCATTCGAGTGTAACCTTGAGCATCCAGGATTACCATCCGACCGGAAGTTTTCAGGGAATTTAAAGCGCCCGGCTCAATATCAAGGGGATGCAACGGTCCCAGATGAAGGCAACCCACTTTCTCTAAAATCGACTGAATTTGACTGAATTCGATCGGACTTGCCAGATGCAGAATCTCCATATCGCGCCGATCACCACTATACCGGTTCAGTACGGTTGTGCTGTGATCCGAGTTTAACCTGAAAATCGAAATATTTTCTGCTGTCAGCTTGTCCAAATGTTTTAAGTCTTTCTCGGCCATGTTGCTGGCGACAAACACCGGTATTCCATGTCGTCGATAGGTGATGCCGGCATAGGTGGTTACCCCGCCCAGCTTTTGTTGGAGACCATTTTCAGCAATAATTTTGTCGATGGTCGTTGAACCCAGGATGCCAATGCCTTTTTTTAAAAGATTCATCATTTTTGGCGGGATCCGGATGGGTGACGCAAAATTAAAAGATTGATCTTTTCAACATGGATCATATTTGTTAGATTTTCGTCATGACTGATAGCCTTACAGAGTCACTTTGTCAACCGTTGAAAATTGGATGTCGAACCATCCCTAACAGGCTGGTTTTGGCTCCATTGAGTTTTCTCGGCAATATTGCTTTTCGTGAATTGCTTTCACACTATGGTGGGTATGGCCTGTTGTATTCCGAAATGTGCAGTGCCAAAGCAGTGCCCGCTGAAAACCGGTTTGTATCCCCCTGCTTCAGATGGCGGGAAGAAGAGCGGTCTCACCTGGTCTGCCAGATTTTCGGTGCTGATCCGACGTCCATGGTCGAAGCGGCCCGCAGAATCGAAAATGAAGGTTTATTCGGCGTAGATCTGAATTTTGGCTGTTCAAATGCGACAATCACTCGCCGCAATTGCGGAGCAGCCTTGTTGAAAAAACCGGATCTTGCTTCAACAATTGTATCCGAGGTACGGAAGGCGGTCACGATACCACTGACGGTCAAGTTTCGCACAGGTTGGCGGGACGATCCTGAATTTGCTGTTGCCATGGCCAAACGTTTTGAAGACGCCGGCGCAGATGCATTGACGTTTCATCCGAGGGTAGCGCCGGATCGGCGATCACGTCCTGCAAAATGGACGTATATCGGTATGGTCAAGCAGGCTGTCAATATCCCGGTTTTCGGCAATGGGGATGTTTTTGACCATCATGACTGCCGTCGATTGATAGCCGAGACCGGATGCGACGGCGTGGCAGTCGGACGAATGGCAGTTGCCAGACCCTGGATATTCGCGGAATGGACCGGCGAATGGCAGGCGTCTGCCAAGTCTTTCAGTGATGCGGCAGTCCGTTTGGCCCGGCTTCTGGAAGTACATTTTGACCCGATTCCGGCGATCAGGCGCTTTAAACGGTTTGCGTTTTATTTTTGTGCCAACTTTCGCTTTGGTCACACTCTATATTCAAGAATTCTCAGGGCCGATGATATGAAGGCTCTCGGTATGATTCTTGAACGGTTTTTTGAGCAGGCTCCGGATGTTGCTGTTCGCCCCAATATGAATTATTTCATATGAAAGGATTTATTATTATGACCCACCGTATCGCGTTAATTCCAGGAGATGGCATCGGGAAGGAAGTGATTCCTGAGGCCGTCCAAATTATCGGAAGACTGTCAGCACTGCACGGTTTTGAAATGGATTTTACTGAGTTTCCCTATTCCTGTGAGTATTTTTTAAAAACAGGCACCATGATGCCTGAAAACGGTATCGAAAAGCTGAAAGAATTTGATGCCATTTTTCTCGGTGCCGTTGGGGATTACCAGGTACCAGACCATGTGTCCCTGTGGGGGTTACTGATTCCGATTCGACGTCAAATGAAGCAATATGTCAACGTCCGCCCGGTGAGGCTTCTGCCAGGCATAAAATCACCACTCGTTGACCGGAAACCTGAAGAGATAGATTTTGTTGTTGTTCGCGAAAATAATGAAGGTGAATACTCGCAGATTGGTGGCCGGCTTTATGAGGGAACTGATTTGGAAATGGTCGTACAGGAATCGGTATTCACTCGCCGAGGAGTGGACCGTATCATGACATATGCTTTCGAGCTGGCCCAAAACCGTCCCGGCAAGCACCTGACGTCCGCAACCAAATCAAACGGTATCATACACACCATGCCCTATTGGGATGAGCGCTTCAAGGCTATGGCGCAGCAGTACCCGGAAGTGAAAACAGACCAGTTTCATATTGATATTTTAACAGCACACTTCGTACAGCATCCCGACTGGTTTGACGTTGTCGTTGGCAGCAATCTTTTTGGAGACATTCTTTCCGATCTGGGGCCCGCAATCGCCGGGAGTATTGGAATCGCCGCCTCCGCCAACCTCAATCCTGAAAAAGAGCTCCCATCGATGTTTGAGCCCGTGCATGGCTCAGCACCGGATATCGCCGGCAAAGGAATTGCCAATCCGATCGGAACATTCTGGTCGGCCCAAATGATGTTGGAATTTTTAGGGGAAAAAGAAGCCGGCCAATCATTGATGCAAGCCATTGAAGCGGTTACCGCCAATCGGATCTTCACGCCCGACCTGGGCGGGAAGGCGACCACCAAAGAATTTAGCGACGCTGTTTTAAGTAATTTAACCGGTGATTAAAGTCAGAATATCAAGATCATACCGGTGACGGCATGCCCGATCATGGGCTCCAGATGGGGGAAGCGGCATTGGATCTGCGGCAGCATAAACCCCTCAGAATGGTCGCGCACATTGAACAGTTCGATTGCATTTGAAATGGCCGGGGTCGGCCAGGCGATTCATGCATTGAAATCCTGCTGATTCAGTTGATCGGACATAATAACTTTCCTAAATTTTATTCGCTTGACAAGTATGGCATTTTTTAAATATCTAAGACTTCTACATCACAAGGCTCTTTATCAGATGCTTGCTTGTCCTCAAATTTGTCCCATTTTTGCATGAATTTGAGATTGGACGCAACCCGTAATCCAAAAAAAGGAGGAAATCATGAGATCGAAAAATTTGATGGTGGTAGCAATTACGCTTGTAGCTATTCTTGCCGTTGGCTTGACAACTGTGTCGGCGGCCGACTATCCCAAGCGGCCGATCACTTTGATCTGTCCCTGGGGGGCCGGTGGTGGTACGGACGCGGTTTCACGGATTATTGCCACGCTGCTCAAAAAAGAGCTGGGCGTTCCCGTCAATGTGGTCAATCGAACCGGTGGCAGTGGTGCCGTGGGACATACGGCCATGGCGACCGCCAAGCCGGACGGCTATACTATCGGCATGCCCACGGTGGAGATTACCATGATGCACTGGATGGGTTTGACCAAGATCACCTACAAGGACATGACGCCGATTGCGATGGTGAATTTCGATCCCGCCGGCATCAATGTGCTCTCTAAATCTCCCTGGAAGACCTATAAAGATCTGGAAAATCACGTCCGTGAAAATCCCGGCCAGCTAAAAGACTCCGGCACCGGACAGGGGGGTATCTGGCATTTGGCTATGGCAGGTTGGCTCAAAGCAATCGGCCTGGAGCCAACTGCCATTAAATGGATCCCCAGCAAAGGCGCCGCACCGGCGCTGCAAGACCTGATGGCCGGTGGTATTGATATGAGCACTTGTTCCCTGCCCGAGGCCGCTACCTTAATCGATGCCGGCAAAGTCAGGCCCCTAGCGATAATGGCTAATGAAAAAGACCCGAAATTTCCGGATGTGCCGACGCTCAAAGAACTTGGAATAGACTGGTCCTGCGGAGCCTGGCGCGGTATTGCCGCCCCCGGTGGTACACCACCCGAAATTGTCGCAGTGCTTGAAAAGGCAATTGAGGCAGTTGTTAAAAGCGATGAATTTGTCAAATTCATGAAAAACCGCGGCTACGGCATCTATTGGTTGAACTCGACGGATTTTGCCAAAGCCCTCGCCCAGGCCGACAAAGATAACGGCGAGATTATGAAGGCCGCGGGTATCGCCAAGTAAGCAGGTTGTCACTATGAGAGTGAGTAATACGGCCATTGGACTGTTTCTAATTGTTTTCGCAGCTGCTGTACTGTGGCATGTGCAAAGTTTTCCAACGCTTGACAACGGATATCCTGGCCCAGCGCTGTTTCCCTCCGTCCTGGCCGTATTATTCATTTTTTGTGGTGCCGGTCTGATTTTCCAGGGTATCCGGCAGCGTGAAAACCTGCTGAAATTCGATATCGGCGGCCTGACGTTATCCGGATTTTTAAACATTATCTTCGTGCTTGGAGCGATTATCTGCTACATTTTTCTGGCCGAATACATCGGGTTTCTCATTTTTTCTTTTGCTGTGCTGCTGGCACTGATGAAATGGCTCAAAGTCAAAACCCTTTCGAGCATTCTCATGGCCCTAAGCGTCACCTTTGTCATTTATCTTCTTTTTGCCAAAATGCTTTTGGTTCCGCTGCCGTGGGGCCTTTGGGGATGGTAACGCCGATATTAGTCCATCGTCACAGGCGATGGTCTGAAGAAATTCTAGCTACTCAGAAATAATAACATCATTAGCCATGGAAAATATTCTGACTGCCATTACGCTGATCTTTCAGCCCTATGTCATGTTGATCATCGCCATCTCGGCGCTTTACGGGCTGTTTGTCGGTTCGATTCCCGGGCTGACGGCGACCATGGCAACGGCACTGCTGGTACCGGTGACATTTTTTATGGATCCGGTTCCGGCCCTGGCGGCCATTGTGACCATGGAAGCCATGGCAATTTTTGCCGGGGATATTCCCGGAGCGCTCGTACGAATTCCTGGCACGCCGTCCTCGGCCGCTTATGTGGATGAATCTTATGCCCTGACCCAGAAGGGCCGGGCCGGATTCGTGTTGGGCGTCGATGTCACGGTGGCAGCTATCGGTGGACTGATCGGTGCCTTAATTCTGATTATGCTTGCCCCGGCGCTGGCCGAGGTAGCCATGCAGTTCACCTCATTCGAATATTTTTGGCTGGCCTGCATCGGGCTAAGTTGCTCCGTCCTGGTAACCAAAGGATCCCTTCTCAAGGGGCTTATTTCACTTTTGATCGGACTGGCAATGACCCAGGTAGGCGTCGACATCACCCTGGGATATCCACGCTTTACCTTTGGCGTCACCGAATTTCTAAACGGCTTTACATTCATCCCGGCCATGATTGGCATGTTTGGCGTTTCCGAAGTGATGCGCAATGTATCTGCAGAGGATTGTGCCTATGATGTCAAGGGCGTCCACACCCGCAAAATGTTTTCCGGGATATTAAAGACCCTCAAACGTTACAAGCTCAACATCGGCAGGTCCGGCCTGATCGGGACGTTTGTGGGGATCCTGCCGGGAGCGGGAGCCGATATCGGGGCATGGATTGCCTATGCGGTCAGCAAGAAATTTTCGAAAGAACCTGAAAAATACGGCACGGGACACATCGAAGGCATCGTTGATGCAGGTACGGCCAACAATGCCGGGTTGGGCGGTGCCTGGGTCCCAGCGCTGGTTTTTGGCATACCCGGTGATTCCATTACTGCAATTGTCATCGGCGTCCTGTTTATGAAAGGCTTGCGGCCGGGCCCGATGATTTTTCAGCAAACGCCTGAAATTTTGTATGCCGTCTATGTTACCTTTATTCTTGCCAATATCGTTTTGATCCCCTTTGGCATCATGGCCATTAAAGCCGGTAGTCAGATGCTGCGTGTACCCCGCAATATGCTCATGCCCGCCATTTTGATGTTTTGCATCGTTGGCTCCTTTGCCATCAACAATACGGTTTTCGATGTCGGTGTGATGCTCGTCTGCGGCATCATGGCTTATTTTATGGAAGCCAACGATATACCGGTTGCTCCGGCTATCCTGGGAATCGTTTTGGGCCGACTGTTAGAAGACAGCTTCATGGTCTCCATGATTAAAAGCGATTGGGACTTGACGGTTTTTTTCCAAAGACCGGTGAGTGCAATTCTCGGGGTGGTTACCGTGATTTTGTGGAGCGGTCCTTTCATTGCAGTGTTTCGCAAGTGGAGAAAGGATGCAAAGAATGCCGCTGATGACAACCGGGCGTGCAAACCGAACATTGAAGATGTGACCTGAAAACCCCATTAAGGCCAGTTTCCATGTCTTTTTGAAGCCTTCTGCTTGCCGGGAGGACCCTTCAATCATTTCCAATTTGAAGTTTTTCTTTTTTTCAGCTTAACCCTACCGTAACCCTACCGTTGCATACAAATTTGAATCTTGCACGTCCGAATCTTGCACGCCCAAAGATTCGAAATTTCGTTTCTAAAACCTAAGGCTGACAAATTAGTAATGAAAATACTATATCTGCCGATAATACATATGATTATTTGCATTTTAAGGCCAAAGGAATTTTCGAAAAAATTGACTTCACTGAAAAAATTAAATTTGGATCATCTCATCGGAGAGAAAGTGGGCTCATCGACCCTGCTGCAGGAAGTGGCGCGGGGTAGTATGGGTGCTGTATTTGTGGGATACCAGAGCAGCCTCAAGCGGCAAATTGCTGTCAAGATTTTACCGAAATCCGTCATTACACCCCTGACGGCCAAAATTTTCCAGCAAGAGGCGGAACTCGCAGCGATCCTCTCTCATCCAAACATTATACCGGTATATGAAGTTGGGGATGCAAAAGATTTTCTTTTTTTAGCCATGCAATTGGTAAAAGGAAAACCACTATCTCAATATATCGAACGGTCGCGCAAAAATGTGCTGCCCTCGAGGCGGACTTTGCCCCTAAGCATTACCTTAAAAATGATTATCAGTATTCTCAATGCACTGGAGTATGCGCACAGTCAATCTATTATACACCGGGACATTAAACCCGGAAACATCCTTGTTGAAGGTTATAGTAACAGGCCCATCATCGTGGATTTTGGTCTTGCTCAAGTGTCCCACAACCCGGATGAAACATCCTCCATGATTGTCGGAACCCCGAAATACATGGCACCGGAACAGATCCTAAATTCAAAGGTAGACGCCCGGGTAGACATTTATGCCACGGCCACCATGATGTATGAAATGTTAAGTCCTCAACGGCTATTCTCAGAGATTTCCTCAGTCCAAGAGCTTCTGAAAAAAAAGATGGCCCCAAATAATGGACTTTTTGCCAAAAAAATTTCTGAATTGAATCCCAACCTCAACGAGGAGATGGACGCAATCATTGCCAAAGCCCTGTCCTTTGACCCAAACACACGTTTTCAAACCTGCAGGGAATTTTGTGAACAGCTGGAACG
>JASFSK010000082.1:0-11655 GCA_050114455.1 Desulfobacterales bacterium
TTCTCATTAGTCATTCCACCTGGGCATTGATCAACGATCAAATCGACTGTCGGCTCAAAGAGCCCATCGCTGCCAAGGGATTTTCGCGGCCGGTCAGGGCTTATGAAGTCAAGCTGGGCACAGAAAATGGAATAGACGCTGCAATTATGGGCATTTAGGCCAGTTGCAGAATTTTCCTCACTGATTGGTATTTACAAATAACCTTTCCTTAAAAATCAGCGGGCGCCGGCAGAGGGCCACTGCGGCCCTTTCGAGGGGTCTATCTCAAATCTTTAGCGTTGCTGGTGGTCGCTGATTTTTAGATATTGAGGATTTGGGCGAAGAATATCGAATTCCAATCCGCTGATTGACAGACACCACCAATCATATTATGAAAGTCAAATCCCTGCACGAGTTATCTTTTTTATCTGTGAAAAAGGGCCTTCAGAATGAAATTTGCAAAACGCACGCGTCACATGCAGCCTTCGGACATCCGCGAGATCGGCAAACTGACAGCCGACCCGGATATCATTAGCTTTGCAGGCGGAATGCCTGACCCCCAATTTTTCCCCATCAAAAATTTAAAGGAAATCGCGGGCCAAATTCTTGAGAATGATGGAAAAGCGGCGCTTCAGTACAACAGCACCAAAGGCTATCCACCGTTGCGGGAAAAAATTGCTGATCGGATGAGAAAGATGAATATTCAGGTGTCCGCCGACGATATTATGATCGTCAGCGGCTCACAGCAAGGCATCGATTTTTGCGGCAGGGTGTTTCTCGATGAAGGTGACGGTGTTGTTTGTGAGAGTCCCAGCTACTCCGGTGCGCTGAATGCCTTTAGTGCCTACCTGCCCGAATTCATTGAAATTTCGACAAATGACCAGGGCATGGACATGAGCGAGTTGGAGCAGACGCTTTCATCACGTACAAATATCAAATTGGTTTATGTCATTCCCGATTTTCAGAATCCTACCGGACGAACATGGTCTTTAGAAAACCGGAAAAAGCTCATCGCCCTTTGCAATCGGTTTGACATTCCTATTTTAGAGGACGATCCCTATTCACAATTCCGTTTCACAGGCAGCAGGTTGCCGGCTCTCAAATCCCTCGATATACAAAATCGGGTGATCTATCTTGGCACCTTTTCCAAAGCCCTTTGCCCCGGTCTCAGGATCGGCTGGGTTGCTGCCACAGGAGATATTCTCGATAACATCGAAATTGTCAAACAGGTGGCCGACATTCATTCCAATTCCCTGGCCCAGAGGGAAATTGATCAATATCTGGAACGATACAGCCTGGACGAACAGATCGATCGGGTTACGGCCGTCTATGGGAGAAGAAAAGCGTTGATGATAGAAGCCATGAAGCGATGTTTTCCAGCCGAGTGCCGTTGGACAGACCCCGACGGTGGTATATTCATCTGGGTCGAGCTACCGGCGCACATCAATACCCGCCATCTACTTCTCGATGCCGTCAAAGAGAAGGTGGCATTTATTCCCGGCGGTGGGTTTTTCCCGAACTCGAAAAAAGAAAATACCTTGAGGTTGAATTTTTCGACCACGCCTGATGAGAAAATAACCGAAGGTATCGAAAGACTGGGGCGTATTTTAAAAAAGGAGATTGGCAATGACCACGATCAATGATCTCAAGGGTTTCTCGTACCCGACCCCCGAAGGCAAAGCCTGTGTTGTCGGCGACCTGCCATGGCATTTTGGCACTGAACATTTATGCATCGTTTATCGAACGGATCCCGGTGCCGTGGCGGCCTATCTCCCGGAACCACTGATGCCCGGTCACTATCCTGATATTGTCATTGTCGATTTCGGAAAGTGGTACAGTCTTTGGAATCAACTCGATATGACGGCCACGCACCCTGAAAGGACTCGATACCAGGAAACCGTATTATGGATTGGCTGTTCTTTCAAAGGACAGCAGGCCCGCTTTTGTGTACAAACCTGGGTCAACAAGGACTTCAGCCTGGTTCGCGGCATGATCATGGGTTTTCACAAGAAGTTTGGTGAAACCCATAAGTCAATCTATCATCCTATGAATCCAGGAATGCCCGAATTCGGCCCCGGCTGCCGCATGACGGGGCGACTTACCAGCCATGGGGAGCAGTTGATGGTTGGCGGCATGGATATTGAAGAAGAGATCCCCTACGATGAGATCCACGAACTGATGCGTATGGGACAGATCAACCTACGCTATTTCCCGAGTATGGAGCCCGGTGGAAAACCGTCGATCTGCGACCTCATGCAGCTGGAAGCCATCAACCAGACCCGTGGCGATGCCTACCGCGGAAAGGCCCGCCTGGAGCTCTTTCCATCAGATTTGGAAGAGCATACGAACCTAGAGGTCCTCGAAGTCCTTGAGGGCTATTATTTTGAAAATGGTGCGACGGTGACCGGCGGTAAGGTCATCTATAGCTGGATTTGAATAAACCCGTCTGTTGCAACGTTAGGGTAAAGGAGATCGTTTTATGCGTGCCAACTTGACAACTGTGGCCAGCCTGGGCCTCAACACGATGACAGACGATCAGTGCGAAGAGATCCATCTGGCCACCCTTGAAGTTCTTCAACGTACTGGAATCAAAATCTTTCACAAAGACGTCTTGGAATTGCTGGAAAAGGCAGGTGCCCTTTTAAAAGGCGATATAGCCTACCTACCTCCCTTTCTGGTCAGCCAGGCACTGCACACGGCACCCTGCCGCGTGACGATCGCCGACCGCACCGGCAACCCGGCAATGTATCTTGAAAAAGGGCGATCCTACTATGGCAGTGGTTCCGATACCCTCAGCGTTCATGACCTGGACAGCGGAATGCCTCGCCCGGCGGTCAAGCAGGATACCATCAACGCAACCATCATAGCGGATGGATTGGAACATATCGATTTCATCATGTCCATGGGGCTATCATCGGACGTACCGCGAGAAAACAGCTATATCCATGAATTCGAGGCCATGGTGCTCAACAGCACCAAACCGATCGTTTACACCGCTGACGATTTAAGAGATGTTGAGGTCATCACATCCATGGCAGCAGCTGCCTGCGGCGGCATGGAAAAGTTGCGGGAAAGGCCATTTATCAGTCTTTACAGCGAGCCGATCAGCCCACTACAGCACAGCCACAATGGCTTGGACAAGCTGATGTTCTGTGCGCGTCACAATCAACCGCTTGTATATATCCCGGCTGTCATGCAGGGGGCAACCGGTCCCATTACACCCGCCGGTGCATTGGTGGTTGCCGTGGCAGAGGGTCTTTCCGGGCTTGTGATTCATCAATTGATACACCCCGGGGCGCCTTATATCTTCGGGGGAGGTATCCCTCCAATGGACATGCAGACGTCGACTTGTTCTTATGGCGCAGTCGAAGAGGTTTACAATTGTGCCATGCTGAATCGAATGGGACAGTACTATAATCTGCCGACCTTCACTACTGCTGGCTGCTCCGATGCACATGTTTTTGATCAACAGGCCAGCATGGAAGGATTTTTTGGCCTGCTAATCCACAGTCTGGTCGGGGCCAATCTGATCCATGATTTGGGCTATTTAGGATTGGGTATCATCGGAAGTATGGAAATGCTCTGTTTCTGCAACGAAGCCGTCGGGCTCGTCAAACGATTTCAGAAAGGGCTGTCCATCGATCCCGATCAACTGGCCTTGGATGTGATTGACCAGGTTGGGCCCGGGGGCGAATACTTAAGTCACAACCACACCTTTAACAATTTCAAAGCGTGTATACATCCAGCAGATGTTCTATCGCGTGACGATTTTGACACCTGGCAGCGAAATGGCGCCCTGACCTATGGTCAACGCGCTCATCGGAAGGTCAAACAGATTCTTGAAAATCATAAACCACAACCGCTTCCCGAAGAGCGTGCGGTTAAGATTCGCGGAATTTGCAGGCATGAAGATGACTTGTATTTGGATCAGAGATGACTTTTTTTAAGCCTGTGGCAACCTTGAAATGATACCGATAGGTTGTTTTATCACTGAAAGGAGGTTGAAGATGATCAACACGAACGTTTGCCTAGAGAACGGTCTTTCATTTCGGGTGCTCAGCGATGATCAGATTGCAGAACTGATCAGAGCCGCTGTGGAGATACTGGAAAAAGTCGGATTCAAGGTGCTGCATGCCGAATCCCGTGACCTGCTGAAATCCGCCGGTGCCCTAGTGAGCGGAGATATGGTCAAGGTGCCGCAATATATCGTGCGGCAGTGCCTGGCGACGGCTCCCAAAGGATGGACAATTTACGATCGCAATGGGGAGCGCGCTTTGGAGGTCGAGGGGCGCAAGAGCTACTACGGTACTTCCACGGCCAGCCCGAACACCAAAGATGCGCTGACCGGCGAATACCACAAAACCAGGGTAGAGGATCTTGCCCTGGCGGCAAGGGTGGCCGATGCCCTGGAAAATATCGACTGGGTCATGCCGATGGGTTCCGTGCAGGACGTGCCCAGCCAGGCCGCGGACCTGCATGAATTCGTGGCCACGGTGAGCAACACCACCAAGCCGATCGTGTTTCTGTCCTATTCAACCCGGGGCATGGAGATTATTTTCGATATGGCCGCCGAAATTGCCGGTGGCAGCGACCGTTTGCGGGAAAGGCCCTTTCTGGTGGCTTATCCCGAGCCTATCACCCCGCTGGTGATGCCCGATCAGGTGGCCGGTCGCATCCTCTTGGCGGCGGAACGGTTCCTGCCGCAGATGATGGGGCCAGCGGTTCAGCTGGGAGCCACCGGTCCGGTGACCATACCTGCCGCCGTTGCGCAGGGCACGGCAGAGTCCATGATGTGCGTGGTGTTGGCCCAGCTTAAAAATCCAGGGTGTCCGGTGGGTCTGGGCTGCAATTTTGCGGCCTTTGATATGGCCAACGGTCTGATGAGCGCCGGCGGCCCGGAGATGAGCCTGGCACTGGCCGCCCAGGCCCAGGTGGCCCAATCTTTCGACCTGCCCACCTGGGGACTTGCCGGGGCGACCGACGCCAAGGTCCAGGATGCCCAGGCAGGGGCAGAGGCCACCTTTCACATCATGGCCCAGGGGCTGGCCGGTTTGAACCTTATACACGATGTCGGTTACATGGACGGATCCATGGCCTGCGCCGTGGAACAACTCGTGCTGGGTGACGAGATCATTGGCATGGCCAAACGATTCCTGCGCGGTGTGTCCTTCTCCCCCGAGCAGATTGCCCGGGATTTATTGTACCAGGTCGGCCCGGGGGGCGAGTTTCTGTCCCAAAACCACACCATGGCGCATTTCAGAGAAGAGCTGTGGCGGCCTTCCATTTTTACCCGCCAGCCCATGGAAGCCTGGAAACAAGCCGGTGAAAGGGACACCTTGGACAGGGTGTGCGAAAAGATACGGCATATCCTGGACACCCACAGGCCGCAGCCTTTGCCGCAAAGCCTAGTCGAAAAGTTGGAGATGATGAAGGCGGACGGCGAGAGTGAATTGGTGACAGATTGAGTCGTTGGGAAACAAGGACTCACCCACAAAGGAGGTTAAAATGGATCTTCAGCGTGATATGGGAATCAAGCACATCAAAGCTCGCCAGAACCACCGCTGCTACGGCATGGGGCTGGGGATCATTATCCTGGATGAGGTTTACCCGGGATTTCCCGGTGACGTGCGCAATGCCAGCGCCTACCCTTTCCCGATCCAATACGAGATCGTCAAAAACGTTGACATCCCCAGACTGGTTTTCGAAGCGGACAAGTCACCTTGTCTGGCACCCATTCAGCAGGCGGCTAAAAATTTGGAAAACATGGGGTGTCGCGCCATTGCCGCCGAATGTGGCTACTTTGCCTATTTTCAGAAAGAAATCGCCGCTTATGTGGATGTGCCGGTGTTTATGTCCAGCCTGCTGCAGGTAACCTGGGCCCAGCAACTGATAGGAGCGGGAAAGCGGGTCGGTATACTGGCGGCGCTGAAAAAATACATGACCGACGACCATTTGACGGCTGTGGGGGTCACACCGGGCAGCAATTACGTATTGGGCGGCGCCATGGACGACGGCCGCTGCGTAGAGTTCGAAAATTTGTGGATCGGGGACAAGCGGCCGGAAATACCCCAGGCAAACTACGCAAAGGCCGAAACGGAATTCGTAGAAGTTGCCGTGGATTTTTATCACAGCCACCCAAATATGGGGGCACTGGTTCTGGAGTGCACCGGTTTTCAGGTGTTTGCCCGCGCCGTTCAGCGCGAGATCGACATTCCGGTCTTCAGCTGGGGCACCCTGTTGGATTATGCGTTTTCGGTCGCCGTCCATCGGGATTTTTACGGTCATGTGTAACCCGTAAGTTCCTCTGTCGGACATCTAATTTCGGGGCTCCTGATCTCAATTGGAAAAGCTTCTCGGGAGGTCCTGATATCTAAAGATCATAGAAAATTAGACGTAAAAATAAGCGGTAAATTAAACACCCACCGTCTTTAAGCGCCGAGCTTTATTTTGGTTTTAGAACCGAAATAAAAATAAAATTCAGAACGATTCGCCCAAATTCACTCTGATTGACTCGATTTATGACATGCCAGTTGCATCAGATTTTACGACACATCAGTTGTTCTGAATTTTGTGTGGTTTTATTTTTTTAAAAAGTATGCTATAGAAAATCAAATCGTCACTAAATTTTGAATAGAATTTAGAAAAAACTGTCTTTTTGTTCCGTGTATATGATCGACTTGATTGTATTGCAACAGCCAACCTAAAGGAGGAAAACGGTATGGAAATCATCAAACGTAAAGACCGCAAAGATCCCCATCCTTACATTCCGGAATTGAAGGAGATGTTTAAAAACGGCCGCATCACGCGCCGGGAATTCCTGTGGAACGCCACCATGCTGGGCCTGTCCGCCGCAGCGGCCTACGCCTTTGTATCACCTTTTACGGCCAAGAAAGCCCAGGCAGCTGCGCCCCAGCGGGGGGGCACCTGGACTGTCGCCCAGGACCTGATGCTAATCGACCATCCCGCCCGCCTGTCCTGGTCTGAACAGGCCAACGTGGTGCGGCAAGTGGCCGAATATCTGAGCGACACCGGCCCAGACGGCATCACCCGGCCCATGCTGTGCGAAAAATGGACTGCCAGCGAGGACCTCAAGACCTGGGACCTTTACCTGCGCAAGGGCATCAAGTTCAACAACGGTCAGGAGATGAAGGCCGACGACGTTATCTGGACCATGAACCAGTGGTTGAACAAGGACGTGGGCTCCTCCATGTTGGGACTGCTCTCCTACTGGGGTGGGCCCCAGAACATCGAAAAGGTCGACGACTACCATATCCGTTTGCATCTGCAAACCGGCAATATCGGCGTACCCGAGCATTTGTGGCACTATCCGGGCGTTATTCTGCCCAAGACCTTCGAGGGCGACTTCATCAAGCAGCCGGTGGGCACGGGTGCCTTTACCCTGGAGGAGTATGCCGAGGGCGAGCGCTGCGTGTTGAGGGCCCGTAAGGATTATTGGCGAAACGGCGCCGACGGCAAACCGCTGCCCTACCTGGACAAAATGGTCTATGTGGCCATCAAAAAGGACGCGGCCATGGCCGCCATGCAGGCCGGCCAGGTGGATTCGATATTCCATCCGCGCACATCCGATTACCTGGCCCTGAAAGACAACCCCAATGTCAACATCACCAGCGTGGACAGCTCCTACGTGTATCTCGTCAGAATGCGGGTGGACCTGCCGCCCTGGAATGACAACCGTGTGCGGACCGCCCTGAAAATGTGCCAGGACCGCAGCAAAACCCTGCAACTGGCCGCCTATGGCCTGGGAACCCTGGGCATCGACGCCCACATGTCGCCGGCCCACCCGGCTTACTGCGAAAAACCCATCCCCGAGTATGATCCCAAGGGCGCCCGCAAGCTGCTGGAAGAATACGCTAAAGAAAAGGGCCTCAAGCTGCCCCTGAAGGTCACCCTGTCCACCAAGAACGACGAGGCCGAGCCGGAAGTGGCCCAGGCCTTGAAACAGACTGCCATGGCCGGTGGTTTCGATATCCAACTGGACATCACCGAAGCCGGGGGGTACTGGGACCGTTGGACCGAAGTCGATCTGGGCATCACCGCCTGGACCCACCGATCGATCGCCGTGATGGTGCTGCCCCTGGCCTACACCAAGGAGGCCATCGGCGCCTGGAACGAGACCCGCTGGTACGACGACAAGTTCACCGCTCTTTTAAACGAGGCCCAGCAGATGCTGGACGTCGAAAAACGCCGGGCCATCATGTGCGATATGGAAGATATCATGCAGGAAAAGGGACCGATCGCCATCAGCTACTGGGTGAAGATCTTCGACATCAGCAGCAAGAAGATGCACGGCGTGAAAGTCCATCCCACCAGCTTTCAATCATTTACGTATGACATGTGGAAGGAAGCCTAATTCCTTCAACAGCAGCGGCTTGCCGGTCCCGGCAAGCCGCTGTTTTTTTGCTGCGAGCCGGTGGATCTCTGCGAATCTCTTCGGTCTCGCCATTGCTTTTTGAGCAACAAACCGTTTGGTCGATCATTTTGATCCAAGCGCCAGAAGCATTCGATGCACATCCAGCAGGATTGGCCGTGCCAGCAATGTTTCTTAATTTAAAATAAAAACAGGTCCGGCCTGTTTCTATCATAAGGAGTGAAACCATGGTCCGTTTTCTCGTACGGAGCGTCGTTTCGACCATTGTGACCATTCTGCTGGTCTCCATCGGCCTTTTCATCCTGATCGAGGTCGGCAGCGGCGACATCAGCGTCAAGATTCTGGGCGTATTCGCCACACCGGAGCAGCGCGCCTCCTACCGCGCGCAGCTGGGTTTGAACGCGCCGGTCTGGCAGCGTTACCTGGACTGGCTCATCGGCAATGACTGGCGGGCCAAGTCGTATATGACCTATCCCATGATGACCCTGAAAAATACCAAAACCAAGGAGATGGAGTGGTGGGCGGATGTGGACGGCCAGCCCACCCGCTGGAAGATGGAGGACGGCGAGTTGAAGCGGCTCATCCGCCAGGAGGACGGTTTTTCCAAGACGGTCTCCGGCGAATCCGACTGGATCGCCGGCGACAACGGCGAGACCTATTTCTGGGGGCTGGACAGCCGCAACAATGCCGTCAAATGGGTCAAGGGGTCCGGCGAGGAGGTCTGGGTACTGACCAAGGCCGGCCTGCGCAAGCAGGGCGACGGCCCGCGCGATTACATCCCCCTGCGCAAGGGCCTTATCAGAGGGGATGCCGGCATGTCCTGGCAGTACAACCGGCCGGTTTCGGTGGTCCTGAAACCGCGCATCCGCAACACCCTGATTCTGGCCGGCGTGGCCTTCGTGGTGGTCATGCCCCTGGCGTTGTTTTTCGGTATCCTGGCCGGCATCAACGAGGGCAAGCCCCTTGATCGCGTTATCTCCATCACCAGTCTGGGGGCCACCGCCACGCCGGAGTTCGTCACCGGTATTTTCCTGATCATCATCTTCGGTCTTTGGCTGAAGGTGCTGCCGGCGGTGACGCTGTTTACCACGAGTGACGCCATCTTCAAGAATCCGTCCATGCTGATCCTGCCGGTGCTGACGCTCACGGCCGTCGAACTGGGCTATATTGCGCGTATGACCCGGGCCAGCATGGTGGAGGTCATGGATTCGGCCTACATCCGTACGGCGATTGTCAAGGGAATGCCCTACTGGCGTGTGGTTTTCCGGCACGCTATCCGCAACGCCTTGATGGCGCCGATCACCATCATCATGCTGCACGTCAACTGGCTCATCGGCGGTGTGGTCGTGGTAGAGGTTCTCTTCGGCTACCCGGGTTTGGGAAAATTCATTTTTGACTCCGCCATTTTTGGCGATTTCAGCGCCATCGAAGCCGCTGCCATGGTGACGGTCCTGATCGCCATCATCACCCGCCTGATCGGCGATCTGGCCTATACCTTGCTCAATCCCAGGGTCCGGTATGCTTAACACCCCCACTTTTGGATGTCGTGAAGCGGGATGGATGATTCAAGGGGAAGCGATCTCCTTGCGCCGTTGAGATAAAAAATGCATACAGGTTCACCTGAAAGGAGAGCTTTATGAACGCGGAAGCGTCTGCGAGCAAAAAGCGAACAACAGAAAAAAGGGAGAAACCCAGCCTGTGGAAGGCCGTCTCGGTTGTCTTTGAATCCCGGGTGGCGACTTTCGGGGTGGTCATGGTCGGTTTCTGGGTTGCGGTGGCCACCATCTCCCTGTTCTGGACACCGTATGATCCAAATTCCAGCGACTTTATCCAGAATTTAGGCCCCAATGCCACCAACTGGCTGGGTACGGACCACATGGGACGGGATATCCTGTCGCGTCTCATGGACGGTACCCAGGTTGTTCTGTTGAAAACCCGTCTGCCCGGCGGGGAACATTCCATCCCCGGCGGCGTGGCCATCTGGGGCGTGCTGGGATCTCTGATCCTGGGGACCACCTTGGGGCTCAACGCGGGCTACCGGCGCGGCTGGTGGGACCAGGTCATTATGCAGGTGTTGGATGCCCTGATCGCCTTTCCCCAGATCGTGCTCTACCTGGTGGTCATCGCTGCCCTGGGACAGGGCGACCTGGTGGTGATTCTGGCAATCACCATCACGGGGGCGCCCGGCGTGGCCAGGCTGGCCCGCAGTCTGGCCTTGGACATCCAGACCCGCGACTATATCCGGGCGGCCGAAACCCGTGCCGAAAGCGTGTGGTTTATCATGTTCCGGGAAATTCTGCCCAATGCCCGTGGTCCCCTGCTGGTGGACGCCATGCTGCGCGTGGGCTATGCCATTTTCATGATCGGCACCCTGGGATTTCTGGGGGTCGGCCTGCCGCCGCCGGACCCGGACTGGGGCAGCATGGTGAACGAGGCCCGTAAATATATCTTCGTCAACCAGCTGGCGGTGATCTGGCCGGCTTTGGCCATTGCCACCCTGGTCATCGGCCTGAACCTGTTTGCCGACGGGCTGCGGGAAGAACTCATGCGGTATCAAAAATAATTTTTTTGAGAGCGAACCGGAATTGAACCAATTCAACCACAATATACTTCAACTGAAGAAAGCCAAATAAAAGCGAGTGATGAGAAATTATAGGAAATATAATGGCTGAACCAACCCAGCGAGGACGTAAAACGATACCTGTTCTGGACATCGAGAATCTGGCGGTGGCATACAAGGTCAGGGGCGGCGAGGTGGAAGCTGTCCAAAATGTCACCTTTGACATCATGAAAGGCGAAACCCACGGCATCGTGGGGGAATCCGGCTGCGGCAAGAGCACCTGCGCCTGGTCGGTCATCAACTTTCTGGGTGCCAACGGGTATGTCAAAAAAGGCACCATCAAGTTTCAGGGTAAGAACCTGGTGGGAAAAAAGGGAGAAGAGCTGCGGCGGCTGCGGGGTGATCAGATCGCCATGGTCTATCAGGATCCGATGCAGTCTTTGAATCCCTCCATGCGGATAGGGAAACAGATGAAGGAAGTGCTCACCGTCCACCAGGGGCTCACCGATGACGAAGCTGCCAAACAGTGTATTAAAATGCTGGAACGGGTGTACATGCCGGACGCAGCCAATGTGATGCACCGCTATCCGCACCAGATTTCCGGCGGCCAGCAGCAGCGCGTGGTGATTGCCATGGCCCTGCTGAACAACCCGGCCCTTTTATTGATGGACGAGCCTACCACGGCGCTGGACGTGACCGTGGAGGCGGCGGTGCTCGACCTGATCGC